>JAPOIQ010000130.1 GCA_029978815.1 bacterium | reverse complement strand
GCCAAAGCGATTTGTGATTCATGCGTCGTGCAAGTCGCATGTCTTGAACATGCGTTACTCCGACGGGAGAAAGTTGGAGTGTGGGGCGGAGCAACGGAGCGTGAACGCCGCCGAATCATTCGCCAGCGCCGCCGTTCCGCCTGAAGATCAACTCCGTTTTACGCTTAGCCTGCGCCTATGGCAGAAATCGACGCGGTCGGCGGATGGGCAACGGTCATCTCAAGGGCGCTATCTGGTGAAGAACTTGATGCCGGCACGGTTGGCGTAGCCCTGGAGGTCATCCTCGAAGGCAATGCAACCTCTGCTCAAATCGCTGGGCTCATCGTCGCGTTGCGCAGTCGTGGTGAAACCGCAGGCGAGCTGTCAGCAATGCTTGATGTGGTCATTCAGCATGCTGTCGCCGTTCCACTGACCTCCGAGCAGCAGCGCTCCGCAATTGATGTCGTCGGCACCGGAGGTGACGGCTCGCATTCGATCAATGTGTCGACCATGGCCGCACTTGTTGCGGCCGGAGCGGGAGCATTGGTGTGTAAGCACGGAAATCGTTCCGCCTCATCTTCATGCGGCACCGCAGATGTCCTCGAGCAACTCGGCGTCAACATCGCTGCAGATGCTGAGACCGTTGCCCGATGCGTGGGCTCGGCAGGAATCGGATTCTGCTTCGCTCAGACCTTTCACCCCGCTTTTCGATTCGCAGGGCCCCCTCGGCGGGAAATCGGCATACCAACAGCGTTCAACCTGCTCGGCCCGATGGCAAACCCGGGACGCGTTCAGCGACAACTCATTGGAGTTGCAGATCCAAATCGTGCCGAACTCGTGCTCAAGACGTTGCAGCAGCGCGGCGCCGAGCACGTATGGGTAGTGCACGGAAATGGACTTGACGAGTTGTCGACCACCGGAGTGTCCACTGTTCACGAACTGCGTGCTGGAGTAGTGCGCACGTTCACCATTGATGCCACCGACTACGGACTTGCTCGCGCAAAGAACGAAGACCTAGCAGGAGGCGGTCCGGAGGAGAACGCAGGTGTGGTTCACCGAGTGCTCCAAGGAGAGCCGGGTTCGCATCGTGACATTGTCGTGCTCAACGCGGGAGCGGCTCTCGTCGTGGCTGGTCGGGCAGATGACATTTCAACCGGCATCGAAATGGCCTCACGAAGCATCGATGAAGGCTCGGCGTTGACTGCCTTGAACTCATTGATTGCAACATCGAATTCAGAAGGCGAACATGACTGAGCATTCCACCTCTCGTTTTGTCGTCTCGGCTCCTGGTTCCTCAGCCAACCTTGGTGCCGGGTTTGACGTGCTGGGGTTAGCGGTTGACCTTCGCGCCGAAGTTGGCGTGGGTGATGCGCCAGATGGAGCCCAAAAAATCGATGAGCGGCACCCCGCCGCGGTGGCGTACAAACAGCTGGGCGGAAGCGAGCAACTTTGGTCAAGATCACGGCTCCCAATGGGTAGGGGGCTTGGGTTCAGCGGTGCGGCACGGGCAGCCGGCGCAATGCTTGCAATCGTCGAACGCGAGGGATCGAGCGAGGTCGCATATGAGGGTGATGCTCGCAAAGAAGCGTTTCGGGTCGTTGCGGAACTTGAAGGCCACCCTGATAATGCCGCGGCATCAATTTTCGGAGGCCTTGTTGCGGCCTCACCTGATCATGTTGCCCAGATTCCGATTTCAGAAGACTGGGTGGTGCTGGTATGGATTCCTGAAAACACCACGTCGACTGATAAGTCGAGAACGCAACTCGAGTCCACTGTCCAACGCGATGATGCGGTTGCGAATCTCGCTGCGATTGCGCATTTTATTACTGGAGTGGCATCAGGTGACGAGGGGTTGGTGCGCGCCGGGGTTATCGACCGCCTTCATCAGCCGCAGCGCCTTGCAGGAGTTCCGGCGTCGGCATCGGCCTTAACTGCGATGCTTGAATTGGGTGCGATAGGGGCGTGGCTCTCGGGAAGTGGTCCGACCGTTGCAGGGTTCTTCCGTCGGGGGGCGACAGCTGCTGCCGAGTCATCACTCAGCGGTGGGCAAGTCCGCGTCATCGATATCGACCAGCGCGGCGTCACTGCTGACTAAAGGTCGGAGGCGATCAACCTCGACTTCGGGTAGCGGGAAGCGCCACTCTCCGGTGCAATCGACATTTCGTATTGAGAGGCTTTGGCTCGCCGCTCGTTGAATCATTCTCCCCACAAGGATTCGTTCGGCATCCGTATCAGCTCCCGACGTATCGAATCGGTGCGTGATGCCGAGGTGTTGCAGGTTGAGCAGGCCATCAGTCATCTCATGCTCGACACCTGCGAGCGTGAAGCGGGCTGTGCCGGCAGCCATCCCGGCGTTGACGAGCTGGGCGGTTCTCGTCGCTGCCAGCAATGAGGACAATCGATCTCGGACTGCCGCCGCCTCTTCAAATCTCTGCTGCATCGCGAGATCGCTCATTCGTACCGAGAGAGTTTTGACCACGGCGTGTTGCTCTCCGAGCATGGCTTGTGAAACTCCCTCAACAGCTGTTGCATGCGCGCCTAGATCTGCCGTTCCTGAGCAGGGGCATGGCGCAACTCCAAGCTGAGCGGCTGAGCACGGTGTTGCGTCAGGGTCGGCGACGAAGCGAGGGCCGATGTGGGTGGTGCATCGTCGAATCGGGAACGCAGTGTGCAGCGCCTCAATGACCTGTTCCGCCTGGTGCCGGCCTGCGAGAGGTCCGAGATATTGGCCTTGTGATCGGGTTTGATGAACGATCGAGAGTCGTGGCCACAACTCGTTTGTGTCGAGTCGGACGTAGACCGGTCGGCGTTTTTTCCGTCCGACGCGATTGTGTCGAGGAGTAAGCGAACTGATGAGCCGACGTTCAAGAACTTCAGCGGTGAACGCGTCGGGAGTCTCGATGTGTTCGATTCGGGCGAGATGGCGAAGCATGGGAATCACACTTCGGCGTTCATCGTTACCGAAATAACTGCGCACTCTCTGCCTGAGATTCGTTGCTTTGCCCACATAGGTGACGACGTTGTCCTCATCGACCATCAGGTAAACCCCGGGTGAGCGAGGAAGCGACTCGGTCAACCGGAGTTTCTTCGCTTGCGGATGGCCCGAGAGCTTCCCGATTGCAACGAGGTCGTCGAGCCCGGTGACCCCCCAGCCAGAGGCCCGTTCGATGAGAAGGTAGAGGAGGTCGCGAGTCGCAAGAGCGTCATCGAGTGCACGGTGGCTCGGTCGATTCTCGATGCCGAACCGCTCCGCAAGGGTGCCAAGTTTGAAGTTACGAACCTCATCTCTGAATAGTCGTCGTGACAGGGTGAGGGTGTCGACAACGGTGGGTCGAAAGTCGTCGATTCCTGCTCGCTCAAACGCAGCCTTAACGAACCCGAGATCGAATGATGCATTGTGGGCAACGAATACGGCATCGCCGATGAACTGGCGAAGGCTTGTGATGACTTGCTCGATACGGGGTGCCGGGGCAAGAACTGCATCTGTCAGACCTGTAATGACCGTAATTTGAGGTGGGAGAGCGACCCCAGGGTTGACAAGCGTCTGGAAGGTTCCGAGGGTTTCTCCACCTTGAACTTTTACGGCGCCAATTTCGCAGATGAGATCCTGTCGAGAGTTTGTTCCGGTTGTTTCGACGTCAAGGATGCAAAACGTCGTGTCGACGAGTGGTCGGCCGAGGTCTTCTAAGCTGAGCTGGAATCCACGTTCCTCAGAGGTGTTCGCCGAACTTTTCACAGTTCTGTACAAGTACCACAGACGTGTGGCAGAGAAGGGGACATGCCCCAAAAATCTCCCTCCCTCAGAGACTGAGTGTGTCGTGCGGTAGGAGTGAGAGCGGGGAACGGCCTGTCACCTCACTTTGCAGTTCGGTACGATCACTCTGTGGCACATTCGAGTGAAATCTCAGAGCTGGTTATACGCCCAGCCCTCGAATATGTCCTCGAGTTTGTTCGTGAGCGTCGCCTCAACGACCCAGAATTCCGCTACCCAGCACACCTTCGCCAATTGCTGTCACGCCCCAGGCTGTTAAAAACTGACCTCAGACGAATTCGAAAAGCAGTCGAGGGCGACAAAACATTTCGAGAAGCGGTTGCGGCATCGCTCACCGACGACAACGACGTCATCATCGGTTGGTGGCTCAATCAGCCCGACGGGTGGGAAGAACTCGTCCTCGCTGAAGTCGAAGGGCGTTCTCGGACACTTGATAACGCCAATGCTGCCGCCGACATTGTTCGCGAGCAGCGCCGTCGTATCGCAGCAGAACAACGAGCAGATGCCGCCGAGCTCGCGCAAACTGAAAGTGAACAACACGCTGCTGCCCTGATGTCGGAAATCGCTCACCTGCAAGCGCAACTCGCAGAGAGCATCGCCGCACAGGACGATCTCCAAGCGATAGTGAGCGAACTTCGGCAAGAGCTTCGACACACCAATGACCGACTCGGCGCAGCGCACGCGCGACTTGAGAAGTCGTCCCAATCAGAAGATGCATCACTCGATGCGCAACGGCGCGCCGAGGAAGTGCGCAACCGGGCACTCGAAGATCGCCGTGCGGCAATGGCCGATATGAGCGACCTGACAGGAATTCTGCATGGTCTTCGAGATCTCAGTCAGCGCCTCGAGGCGGTCGTTCCGCAATCACAGGTGACCGAAGAACGAACCCCGATACCTACGCCGGGTCGCTTAAACGGAAACCCACTTGGGATGACAATTCACCTGCTGAAGTCATCGGCGACAGTAATGATCGACGGGTACAACGTGACGAAAGGAAGATGGCCGCAGGCCTCTCTCGTAGAACAGCGCGAGCGCCTCGTTACCGCAACCGAGACTCTTGCATCGCGGTTTGGGACCGACTTCATCATCATCTTCGATGGAGCTGACATCGCTGGAGCACATCGGGAGAATCGGTCAATCATCCGAGTCATGTACTCGCCGTCTGGGGTGACAGCTGACGAT
>JAPOIQ010000011.1 GCA_029978815.1 bacterium | reverse complement strand
GCTCAGGAATTCGAGGATTCGGTCGCTGACACCGGTTCATCAAATTATGCCTATTACTCCGATTATGACTACATCGAAGATGACAGTGGAGTCGTCAGCGTGCTGGTGCCCGTCGAGTGGTCCGACATCGATGGGACGTACAACGACTACTACGGCGGGCCAAGCGTCTGGGCTGCGCCAAGCATTGACGATTTCACAGCATCGTTCTCAACTCCCGGCGTGCAGATTGACGTGAGCTTGGATGGCTACTTCAGTGCCTACAATCTTGTGCTCGACGATTACGAACTGTGGTCAGGCCTATGTAGTGACGGTGGAACTGAGGACTATGACGACGGCTACTACCTCGGCATCATTCAGATCTACGAAGACTGTGGGCCGGAGCAGGCCCTTGTGCTTGTGCTCGGCGCGGAACCTTGGGATGGGGAGGGTTACACGATTCGCGTGCTGGCTCAAGTTGTGACGGAAGCTGACCTTGAGGCCCTCGACAACATCCTCAATAGCTTCTTCGTCTCAACGAACTGAGATCGTAGGGTGTTGCCGGCGATTGTGCCGGCAACACCGATGTCACCCCTGAGTAAATATTTGTTGGTAGACGTTTGACGCGCGAACGAGCTCGGAGATTTCGACCCACTCAACTGCCTGGTGAGCTTGGTCGATTGATCCAGGGCCAAACAGCACTTTTGATGCGTTGAGGTCGTCATATGCCAGACAATTCGATCCGTATGTCACCGTCTCAGGGGCTCGTTCAGAAAACCCGGCAATCAGTTGAACGAAGGCATCGTCGGGGTCGGTGAAAAACGCCGGAAATGCAGTTCCATTCGCCATTTCAACATCGACCTTCAGAGGCTCTCCAGCTGAAACCACGAGAGCCTTTAGCGACTCATATATCTCAAGGGGATCTTCCCCGGGTGCGATGCGTCGACCTGCATAGAGCTCGCAGAGGTCAGGGATGATGTTGCGAGCAACACCACCACTGATCTCGGTGACCGAAACCGTGCCACGGCCAACGGCGGTTGCGGCATCGAGGGCTTCCAGTCGTGACTGTTCGTTATCGAGCGCCGCAATGATTCGTGCCGCTGCCGAAATTGCGTTCGCTCCGAGTTCGGGGCGAGATGAATGTGCGGCGTGACCGTGAATGCAAATTTCGAGACCGACCCCGCCCTTATGTCCATGGACAGGAGCACACATCGTTGGTTCAGCGACGATCATGCGATCAACATGATGGCCATCGCGCTGTAAACGAGAACTGAGGTGGCGGGCGCCGAGTAGTCCTCCCATCTCCTCAGAAACCGTCCCGACGAGGTGAACTGTTGGACCTGGTCGACGCCCCTCCTCGCGCAGCTGTGACAGCACATCAAGCACAATCGCGAAGGTCGCTTTTGTGTCAACCGAGCCCCGGCCGTAGACCCGGTCGTCTTCAACACGACCATCAAATGGGTCATCGGTCATGTGGCCAACTGCCACCGTGTCAAGGTGCACGTCGATGACAATCGTCTCTGATCGTTCACCCTCAAATTTTGCGATGAGGTTTGGCCGGTCATCTACGACATTGTCGAGTTCGACTTCGGCACCGAGGTCACTTGCTCTGTTGGCGAGATGCTCTGCGAGCCGACGTTCACCAGTGACAGCTGAGTCATCTGACTGCAGCGGATTCACGCTTGGAATCTGAACGAGTTCAGAGACTCCGTTAACGAGTGAAGTGATGTCTGCCATGTACGAACCGTAGTCGCCTGCACGAGGTGCACGTTCCGTTGGACAGGACCGTCACTAGCCGACGTGACGGTCTCGCCCCACCCAATGAGGTTCACGCAATTCGCGCTTCAGAATTTTGCCAGCCCCCGACTTCGGTAGTGGGTCATCTGAAGACCGGAAGGTCACTGATCGAGGAACCTTGTAGCCCGCAATATGCGCACGGCAGTGTTCGATGAGTTCTTCTTCGGTGATCGTCGCCCCAGGCTTTGGCACGACCTCAGCATGCACTGTTTCTCCAAACTTCTCATGGGGGATGCCGAAAACAGCGGCTTCAGCGACCCCTTGATGGAGGTATACGGCGTTCTCGACCTCAGACGTGTAGATATTTTCGCCGCCTGAAATGATCATGTCCTTGGCCCGATCGACGACATAGAGGTAGCCATCGGCGTCTTGCCATGCGACATCACCAGAGCGGTACCACCCGTCGACGAGGGCGTGCGCGGTTTCCTCAGGTCGATTCCAGTAGCCAGCCATGATGTTTGGGCCCTGAATGTAGATCTCGCCCGGCTCTCCAATATCGGCGAGCGATCCATCTTCACGGCGAACCTCGCAGCGAACGCCCGGAACCGGTGATCCGGCAGAGCGAAGGCGGCTTGCGTACGGCTCCTCGCCAGCCATGCCTCGACGATGGTCTTCTCCATCCATTGAGGTTGCGATCGGAGAGGCCTCAGTCATTCCGTACAACTGGAACATTTCGCAGCCAAACCCTTCCGCAACGCGACGCTGAACTTCGCCGGGCATCGGCGATGCGCCATACATCAGTGCGCGCAGTGCGGTCAGATCAGCGCCCTCGAGGGCACCGCTTGCAAGCACCATTCCGAGCATCGTCGGTACAAGGAGGCTGATCGTGCATTGCTCTTCAGCGAGCGCCGCAACAGTGGCGGTCGGTTCAAACGCTGGAATGAAGACATGGGCGCCACCCACCCATGAAACGGCGAACGTCATTGAACCGTCAGCGAGATGAAACTGAGGACCAGCATGGAGGTACTTATCTCGTGAGGTAATTCCCATGACAGCAACGCCATGCATCGCATTTGCGGTGAGGTTGCGATGGGTGAGCATTGCGCCCTTTGGTAGGCCCGTGGTGCCTCCGGTGTAAAAGATCGCGGCCAGCCCATCGTGGTGTTGCGGCGGAAGTTCAACCGGCGGTGTAGCAACAAGCGTTTCGTATGCGACGCATCCCTCTGGGGCTTGCGTTCCAGGACCGGTCCACACCAGTGTGTGAAGCGATTCGACACGTTGAAGAAGTGCTCGGCCGGTGTCGAGATAGTTGTCGTCAACAAACAGCACTTTGACGTCTGAGTCACCACAGATAAATGCCAACTCCTCTTCGGCAAGGCGATAGTTGAGATCGTTCATGACCATGCCGGCACCCGGGATGGCGAACCACAGTTCAAAGTGTCGACCGCTATTCAACATCAGTACGCCGACCCGGTCTCCGATCTTGAGGTCGAGACCGAGAAGACCAGAAGAAAGGCAGTTCACTCGATCGGCGACTTCTGACCATGTGCGGCGCTCACCAGTGCCTCGGTCAACGGTCGCGATTTTGTTTGAGTACTGAGCAGCGGGACGCTGCAAAGTCCACTGAAGTGTTGGTTCTGCACCCATCGTGATCTCCCGAGATGACGTAGCTAGCAAGGTTTGCGCTCATCACGCTAGTGATCTCACTCGGTGAGATATCGATCGGGGTTTACACCTTCGGCTACATGAGAAATTGTTGCGCTGAACTACGTTGTGCCCGAGGAAGGGGTCACAACATGACTGACTCGTTGGCACAACAACGACTAGACGCATTTGCACGGATCACTGCGGCGGGAGAGCCGTATGAACTCGTTGAACGAGAAGATATTCGTGGCCCGGTTCGCACATTTGTGAATGCCCCGGTGTCGCTTCGCCAGGTGTACGAAGAAGCGAGAAGTGATGTCGAATTCATCGTTGCCGATGACCAACGATGGACATTCGCGGAGTTCTGGAATGACGCCGCAAAAATCGGCCATCTGCTTGTTGACGAGCTTGGGGTAACGAAGGGAGACCGAGTAGCGATCTCGATGCGCAACTACCCAGAGTGGATGCTCGCGTTTACAGCAGCAACCTCGGTGGGCGCGATCGCAGTTGCGATGAACTCGTTGTGGAACGCCGAAGAGATGGCGTACGGGCTGAATGACTCTGGGGCGTCGGTGATTTTCGCTGATGCCGAGCGCCTCGCATTGCTCGAATCGATGGAGACTCCAATTGACGGGTTACGAGTTGTAGCCGTTCGGCATTCAGGTTCGCCGGTAGCTGATGTTGAACTGTCGGAGCGAATGGCTGCTATCGGCGAAGTCTCGATGCCTGAGGTTGATCTCGCAGCGACTGACCTGGCACTCATCTTGTACACCTCAGGGTCAACGGGACATCCGAAAGGCGTGCTTTCAAACCATCACAACGTCATCGTTGCGTTGATGGCCTGGGAAGTCGAATATGGGGCGCTTATCGAGCGCCCCGGGAATGTGGTCGCCCCAGAAGAGGGTTCGGGGCTGGTACCTGCGACCCTGCTCGGCATTCCGTTGTTTCACGTGCTCGGTTTGCACGCTGTGTTCTTGGGAAGTTTCCGCGGGCAGCGAAAGCTCGTCACCATGTACAAGTGGGACGCATCGGTTGCGGCCGAACTCATCGAGCGTGAACGGATCGTCACGTTTACTGGTCCTCCAGCGGTGAGCGGTGACCTCGTGCGTGTAGCGCAGTCGGAGGGCCGTGATCTGTCGTCGCTGTTGACTGTTGGAGGTGGAGGAGCGGCTCGGCCGCCCGCACAGGTTGGTCAGATTGACGACTCATTCGAGAAGGCTTTGCCCAATACAGGCTGGGGAATGACCGAAACCAACGCCATTGGCACATTGATTCTTGGTGCCGAGTATTCCGAGCGCCGCCTCAGCTCTGGTCCCGCACTATGTGTCATCGACTTGCGAGTCGTAGATGATGAGGGCAATGAATTGCCCTCGGGTGAGCGCGGTGAATTGCAGGTTCGTGGGCCATCAATGTTTCGTGAGTACTGGAACAAACCCGAAGCGACTGCAGACTCGTTTGCTGAGGGAGGATGGTTTAAGACTGGTGACGTTGCGTACATCGATACCGATGGACACCTCTTTATTGTCGACCGTATTAAAGACCTCATCATTCGTGGCGGAGAAAACATTGGTTGCGGAGGTGTAGAAGCCGCCCTGTCATCGCATCCAAAGGTGATCGAAGCAGCGGTCTACTCGGTGCCTGATGAACGACTCGGTGAAGAAGTCGGGACAACAATGTATGTCACAAAAGATTTCGATGAGGCCGAACTCCGCGAGTACCTCGTCGACCACCTTGCGAAGTATGAGATTCCTCGTTACATCACGACGATGACGGAGCCTCTTCCCCGGACTGGCTCAGGCAAGTTGTTGAAACGCCAATTGCGCGAGGACACCATTGCCGAACTCGGCCTCGGCTGATGTAAAGCGTTCAGCGAAGTAGTTGAAGGGCATCAAATTCGAGTTCGGCCATCCGCCGCGCACTCGCTGACATCACAATCGACTTGAACGATCCGTCGAGATGTGAGCGTGATTGACCAGCCATACCGAGACCCCATCGAACGGTGAGCAGCACTCGCCACCACCTGAACCGCTCTTCATCCCATTCTCCTCCATGGTCGACATAAGCCGATCGAAGGTCGGCAATCGTTCCAAACCCGCCGATAGGCAGATGGTCTTCGCGGAAGCGCCACATTCGCTGGGTTGTCCATGCGAGATCTTCCATACGGTCGCCGATTCGACTGCCTTCCCAGTCGAGGATGGCTCGCAACCCGTCGGTACCAATGATGATGTTTCCGTTGCGAACATCGCTGTGCACAACGGTCGGAGCACTTGGTTCACCCGGGGCATTACGTTCAAGCCATCGCGCACAGAACGAAAACGCTGGTGATGGGGTGAGTAATTCGCTAAGCCCTTGATCGACCTGGCTGAGCGCGTGAGTAATCGCTGGAAGCCCTGTCTCGGGCAGAAGTGAACGAGGTGCGGAGGATTCTGGAATCGTGTGAAGGTTGGCGAGAGCCGTACCGATTTGATGGGTGATGATCGAGCCAAGCCGGTCATGCTCTGCGATGAGACGAAGCACACGGCGTGGAACGGTTTCACCATCAACTGCAATCGAGATGAAGAAGGGTCCACCCAACACCGATTCATCGGTGCAGACGTGATGGATATGTGGCACCGGAACACCGGCCGATTCAGCGAGTTGACGAACAGCAGCCTCATCAGCGACGTCGAGCAACTGAATCGACGCCGTTGGAATCATCGTGAGAGCGAACCTCGTTGAGGTGCCTCCGGACGACGCAGTGAAAAGGGCGTTGAACCGTCGAGCTCCAGCGGACACGGCGTTCAGGTCGGTGACGACAATCCCGGTGCCCTCTGCATTGCTGAGCCAACTCGAGAGTTGAGCCGCAGCATCAGTCTTCGGTGCAGTGCCGGTCATTCCCCATCCCAGTCGTCGTAGCCGGGCTTCGCGATCGAGAGGTCACCACGGACGATTTCGGTGAGGAGTGCCCTCACGCGGTTGTGTTCGCTATCGGTATCGGCAGCACCAGAACGCAGGGCCGTAGCAACTTGAGTCCGGAGATCACTGGCATCGCCCACCGCTGCTCCTCCGATCTCGCGCAAGAGTTCCTCTTCGTGAGCCCGAACCGCAGGACCCAGCTCAAGTTCGCGCGCCACGATGGCCGCAATATTTGCCGCGACCCGAGCTTGATGCTGCGCAGGACCTGTCGTCGCCGGAACCACATCGTCGGTCAGGGTTTCGGCGACGGTACGGAGGAGATCGGCCGCAGATGGTGGCTGATGCATGTCAGCCCCTGACGCTTGCGACGCCCTTCGGGGCTTGTTGATTCATGTACCCGAACATGTAGCCGGCAACACGACGCATTTGAATCTCTTCTGCGCCCTCTGTGATTCGGTAGCGCCGATGGTGACGGTAAATGTGTTCAAACGGTTTGTGACGGCTATAGCCAATTCCGCCATGAACCTGCATTGCCCGGTCAGCCGATTCGCAGCACAGCCGGTTTGCCCAGTAGTTACACATCGAAACTTTGTCTGACTGGCTGAACGCGCCGTGCTCGTCCATGAGCCAGGCAGTTTTATGGATGAGGGCCCGGAGCATTTCGCACTGGGTTTGTAACTCAACGAGCGGAAACTGGATTGCCTGATTTGTTGACAACGCTTTGCCGAACGGTTTGCGCTCACGGGCATATTTCACTGATTCATCGATGCAGAATTGCGCTGCGCCGAGGCTTGATGCGGCTTGGCGAATTCGATTCTCATTAAAGAAATGCTGGACGACCTGCAGGCCTTTTCCTTCTCCGCCAAAAATCGCGGAATGAGGTACTCGAACATCGGTGAGCCTGATGTGTGCGTGATCTGTTGGCATGTTGAACGTCCACAGGTATTCGAGGATGTCGAACCCAGGTGACGTGGTTGGCACCAAAAATGCGGTAATCCCATCACCGTCGCCAGCGTTCCCGCTCGTCCTTGCAAAGATGAGGTCGCAGTCGGCCTTGTGAATGCCGGTGTTCCACGTCTTCTCGCCGTTGATGATCCATTCGTCGCCATCACGAACAGCGCGAGTTTCCATGTGAGTTGCATCAGATCCGTGCTCAGGTTCGGTGATACCAAATGCGAAGCCTCGACGACCCTCGGCGAGGTCATCAACCCAGTCGGCTTTTTGTTCGTCTGTGCCGTAGTTGATCATCAATAGCAGGGCGACGTTGTTGCCGACGATGGAGTGTTCATTTTGTAGATCGTTATGGAGTCCGAGTCCTCGGCGCGCAAGGTGCTCGCGAATGACGGCCATGCCGTAAATCGTTCCTTCACTGCCTCCGTATTCGGCAGGGAACGGGTAACGGTAGAAGCCGGCTGCGTCTGCCATGCGCTTCGCCTGGTGGAGGAGGTCTTCCCACTCGTCATTTGGAAGACCGCCTCGCTCCCAATCGGTGCGAGCATCCTCTCTTCGGTGGTCAAAAAATCGGATGTTGTCGTTCGACTCTTCGAGCGGCCTAATTTCGGCATCGATGAAGTCGTCGAGTTGACCGAGGAGTTGCTGTAACTCTTCGGGAATCTCATGTGGAATTGGTGGATTCACTGCAATCGCCTCCTTGTGCTGAACGTACCTGAGCGAGGCCCGAACGATCGGCTCGGGGCGATGTCGCAGCTAGGCCGTTGCGGAGAGGTCAATGATCGCCTCGTGCTCAATCGATGTCACGATCTCGTCGTTCTGCATGAAGTGCATATCAACGATCGCTCGCTCGCCGTGGGCAAAAAACCGCTCGATGACTCGTGGAACGATCGTGATTTTGCTGCCCACGGCGACGGCTCGATGGTGACGGATGATCGACCGAGTGTGAACCCAGCTTCCTCGCGCGAGTTGTTCGTGCATGATGTGGTTTGCAAGGTCGGGCCAGACTGCGGGGTGGACGATGCCGGCTGAGGCACAAATGTCGAGATCATCACCTGCGGGAACTGCGTAGTCGGAGCCGTATGGGGTGTCGACAGTAATGGTGACTGGTTGAAGGTCTTCACCTTCACGAAGAGCGGGAGCGCGGCCGGCATTCATTGTTGGTTGGAGCACTGCCCGCGGTTGGGGTGAACCGGTGTAAGCCTCGATCACTGGTGACCCATCGTTGGTGCGCGCGCTCACTGTGACCATGTCTTGATCGAAGACGGGTTGGCGGAAGCGCACCTCACCACCACCTTGTTCAACCCATGCCGTTCCGTGAGCGACGAGGGGAAGGTGACAGAGATACGCGTAAACAGTGACACCGGCGACTAACGCGCCAGGGAAGCCTGCGGCGCGACCACCTTCGTCTGTGTGGATCGGATTACGTGCGTGCACGGGAAGATTTGTTGCGGTGATCGCCCACGACGCGTACTCAACTGAACTCATATGACAGTTTTGCACGACGTTCTTCGTGGCATGCTGTCGCCGTGAACATCAGTGATTTTGATGCGACAGAACTCTCAGCTGCCATTCATGAACGGTCTGTCTCATGCCGAGAGGTGATGGACGCATATCTCGATCGCATCGACGAACGAAACGGTCCGCTTAACGCGATTGTTTCACTACGTGCCCGCGATGAGCTTCTTAACGAAGCAGCGGTTCGTGATGACGAGCTTGCGGCAGGAACCTCCCGCGGTTGGATGCACGGCTTTCCTCATGCCGTAAAAGACCTTGCTGAGACGAAAGGCTTACTAACGACCAAAGGTTCTCCGCTGCTCACGTCATTCGTTCCTGACTACGACGCGTTGCAGGTGGCGAGAATTCGAGCGGCCGGAGCAATCATCATCGGAAAGACAAATGTGCCCGAGTTTGGGCTCGGCTCGAACACCTTTAATCCAGTTTTTGGTGCAACGGCTAACCCGTATGACCCGACCAAAGTTGCGGGGGGAAGTAGCGGAGGTGCTGCGGTTGCATTAGCGACGCGAATGGTGCCGGTTGCTGACGGAAGTGATTTCATGGGATCGCTTCGTAATCCGGCAGGGTGGTGCAATGTCATCGGGTATCGGCCAAGTTTCGGCCGAGTGCCGATTTACCCTGTTACCGACTCGTACTCAACATTGTGCGCAACCGAAGGTCCGATGGGACGGAGAGTCCTCGATGTCGCGATGTTGCTCGGAACTCAAGCTGGTTGGGATCGTCGAGTGCCGACGTCAGTTGCAGGAGCGCTCGACGAGTTCGGTTCGATTGAATCCTGTGAAGCCCATCTTGCGGGAAATTTGAATGGTGTTCGTATCGGTTGGCTCGGTGACCTCGGCGGACATCTCGCAACCGAGCCAGGGGTTCTGGAGACCTGCGAGTCAGCCCTGCGACGTATGGCCGATGATGGGGCAATTGTCGAGTCCGCAACGCTCAACGTTGACCTTGATGCTCTCTGGACATCATGGCTCCATAACCGACATGCGTACAACGCAGCGACATACGGTTCACTCTTGCAGCGTGAGGCGACTGCAGCCCAAGTAAAGGCGGAGGTCCGTTGGGAGGCAGAGTCAGGCATGTCGTTGACGGCGCTTGATCTCAAGCGAGCCGCAGTTACACGTACGTCGTATTACGAACGAATCACTTCGATGTTCACCTCGGGTGGAGGCGCCTTTGATGTTCTCGCGCTACCTACAGCTCAAATGTGGCCATTCGACATCGAGATGAGATGGCCGCAGGAGGTCAACGGCCGGGCGATGGACACGTACCACCGTTGGATGGAATGCACGATTTACGCGACGTATGCCGGTTTGCCGGCGATCTCGATGCCGGCAGGATTCTCAGAAAGTGGCCTGCCTGCTGGCATTCAGCTCATCGGTGCACCACTGGCTGATGTGAATGTGCTGAATATTTCGGCCGCCTATGAACGTCTTATCGACGACCTCAATGTGGGAATGGCCTAAAGATCAGTTGTCACCAATTCGCGAGAACGACGGTGGTCGTTTCTCGACAAATGACTGCACACCCTCAGCAAAGTCGGGTCGCTTGAAACTTTCGACCATCAGGCGAGCAGCTTCTGCTTCTGCGGCTCCCATCCCTTGATGAAGGTGCTCGTACACCTGCTGCTTCATGATTGCCATTGATGTTGGCGAGCACTTTTCAGCCAACTCAGTGATGTAGTTACGACACCATGGAAGTAGCTCATCGGGGTTGTCAACGAGATGGTTTAACAAACCGAGTTCTTTCGCCTCTGCGCCACTGACCCGCCGCGACGACATCAGGAGGTCAAGCGCTACCGAGGGTCCAACGAGTTTTGGAAGTAGCCAACTCAGGCCCCACTCGGCAATGAGGCCGCGTTGTGCGAATGCGGTCAGGAAGAGTGACTTTTCCGTTCCGACACGTAGGTCACAGCAGAGGCTGAACGGGAATGCCATCCCGGCAACTGCTCCGTTGATGGCTGCGATGATGGGCTTGGGAGTTGTCATGAGAAATGGGAACCGACCGTCAAAGTCGCCGTTCGAATCTGCAGCAGCTTCGCCATCTGCAACAGCCGAGCCGGCGTCGTTACTTGATTCGCTTCCTGACGAAATATTCGACAGCAGCTTCATGTCGGCACCTGCGCAGAACGCACGACCTGCACCGGTGATGATGATGCCGACAACTGCTGGATCAGCGCTTGCTTTGGATACAGCGTCACGGATTTCATGATCCATGCGGTTTGTCCACGCATTCATTGCTTCGGGCCGATTCAAGGTGATCGTTGCAACCGGATTGTCGACTTCGTAGATGATGGTTTCGTACATATCGTGCTCCTCAACCAGGGAACGAAAGAGCGCCCCCTCTCAACGCAAGTCTCGTCGAAAGGGGGCGCTGTGAACGCATTGGGTGAGATCAGATGATCGTCAAGCGACGGCGTGCGGCGAGGAGCGTCCCCCCGAGGCCGGCTAGTCCCAAGCCAAGGAATGCAAGGGAGAGTTCCATTCCTGTGGCAGGCAATGCGTTGTGATCTGTGTCGTCAGCAGCGACGGCAGCTTCGGGTGCGACCTCCGCTGATGGCGCCTCTTTAGTGTTCGCTGCAACTTCAGCCGCCTCCTCGATTGAGGGAGCGGCGGTCTCGGTTACTTCCTCAATCGCAGGTGCTTCGTCGACTGTCTTGATCGTTGGTTCGTTGTCGATGGCAGGCTCGTTGCTCTCAACAAGTTCCTCGATGTCGTCTGAGTTAGGGGTCGGGGTGACGATCTCGGTGATGACCTCTTCTGCCGGCTCGTCTTCGATGAGTTCCTTTTCGTCATTTTCATCGATGGAGTCGTCGTTGGTGCGGTCGTCGCCTGAGCGATCGTCTTCGATGGCTTCTTCTTCGACGATGTCGTC
>JAPOIQ010000230.1 GCA_029978815.1 bacterium | reverse complement strand
CCCGGGACGTAACACCCTCACCATCTCAGCGATTGCAGTTCGGTCGTCTTGAATGTGCTCGAGGACCTCCGAGGTAATGACGACATCGAAACTTCCATCTTCAAAAGGGAGCTGTGTCGCATCTCCGCGAAGCACGCCGAGCGACCCCTCGGGCGGAATCTCTCCTGCGGCGAGCATTGCCCCCAGGGTGTGGCGCGTTTGAATCACTTCGTCCGCCGCGTAGTCGAGAGCAACTGATTTTGCGCCGCGGCGTGCACATTCGAAGACATGACGGCCGAACCCTGCGCCGACATCGAGCACACGGTCACCTGGTCGAAGGCCTAACTCATCGAACCTGATGGTCAGCATTTACAGCCGTCCATTTCGTTCAAGCTTCTGCACGTTCTCAGGCATAGAGAGAACCTCACGATATTGATCAACCGTGAGTTCGGCGCAGTGGCGCCATGACCATCTTTCGGTTACTCGCTGGCGGCCAGCTGCCCCGATTGAGGCTCGTGCTTCAGGGCTATCAAGTGCCTGTCGGATTGATCTTGCAAGAGAATTGACGTCTCCTGCTGCGCATCGGAAGACGGTCTCCCCGTCGATGCCAGTGACTTCGGGCAACGCGCCACCGTCGGTCGCGACAAGAGGAGTGCCGGTGCACATTGCTTCGATCGCAGGAAGGCTGAAACCCTCGTAGAGACTCGGCACAACTGCGAGCTCGGCCTCGGCATACAGTTCGACAATTCGCTCGTCGCTCACCCCCGACACGAATTCGATGTGTGGGTGTAGGTCGTACCGGTCGATGAGGTCCATGCTCTTGCCGGGTTTTGGTCGCCCGATGATGGTGAGCGAAATGTCGCGACCTTCGTTGCGTAACTTCACCATCGCCTCAATGAGATAGGCAAGTCCTTTTAGCGCCACGTCTGCTGAGGCCGTAGTGATGAGTCGGCCTGCGCGACGTTTCACATCTGGAAGCGGGGTGAATAAGTCGGGGTCAACACCAACTGGGACGAGACGCATCCGGTCGAGGTCGACGCCCATATCGGTGTGGATGTCGTTAATTGAGTTCTCGCTAACGACGACCACTCGCGGCATTTGACTGGCTACTTTGCCTTGCATCTTGACGAATGAGTACCAGCGCCCGATCGATAGCCGTTTGTAAAGGTTCGGGGCGGCCTTCATTTCGAGCGCTCGGTCTCGAGTGATGGGGTGATGCAAGGTGACGATCGTGGGGATCACCTTCTCGAGTTTTTTGATACCCCAGCCCAAACATTGGTTGTCATGGATGAGGTCAAATTCGCCTGCTCGTGGCACAAGGTGACGGTGCACCCGCGCGCTGAATGCGAGAGGCTCGGGGAACACCCCTGTTGAGAACACGCCAACTTCAAGAAAGTCCTCGCGCGTCTTGAACTCCCAGAATGCGGGGAATCGGCCGGGATAGTGATCGTTGAAGAGGTCGAGGCTGGGTAATTTGGTGAGCGTGATGCGCTCGTCGAGCACCGGATAGGGCTGGCCGCCAAAAACCTCAACGTCATGGCCGAGATCAACCAACGCTTTTGTGAGATGGCGGGTGTAGACCCCTTGACCGCCGACGTGAGGTTTGCCTCGATAGGTGAGGTAGGCGATCCGAAGGGGACCGTTTGGATCAAGACCCTTCGGCATCCCGGGAAGGCTATCGGCGTGTGTTACCGGCGGGTAGATCACTGGGGGTCAAGGGACTGAGAGGCAGGAAGAACTCGGTTTGAACCGGACTGTGGCGAGCGTTGTTTGATCGGTTCCATCGTCGAGGAGAGCCCCAATTCTTATCTCTGTGGCTGAACTCGAGTCGGAGCTGTAGTTAAAGACATCGGGATCATCATTTGATACTCCGATGTTCAACGATTTGGACCCGTTTGCGTCGACTAACGTCCCGGTCACTGTCTTCGAAACCTGGTCACCGTCGGCATCTGAGGAAGTAACTCGGACCTGTCCGAAATAGAGCACCGTGCTACCGAAGGAGCGTTTCGAGCAACTAAGGACCTGCAGAGTTCCTTCTGGAGGGGTGTTTGGCACCTCGGGAGTTGGTGTTGCGGTCGTAGTGGTGGTCGTTGTGGTTGGTGGTGCGGTGGTTGGTGGTGCGGTGATTGGTGGTGCGGTGGTCGGTGT
This sequence comes from bacterium, assembly GCA_029978815.1. Taxonomy (GTDB): domain Bacteria; phylum Actinomycetota; class Acidimicrobiia; order Acidimicrobiales; family Ilumatobacteraceae; genus Casp-actino5. The sequence continues at coordinate 1,241 of JAPOIQ010000230.1, read as the reverse complement.
TGCGGTGGTTGATGGGATCGATGACGTCGACGGCCCGGACGCGATGGGCGAGACCACTCGTGGGATTGTTGTCGCCGGCACGGTCGTCGACGTCGTGCTGGTCGATGTTGTCGTTGACTCAATAGTTGTTGACGTTGCGGGTGCTGGAACCGAATCTGAGGGGCTGGGGGAATCTTCAGTGACTTCAGGTGTTGTCGGAGGAACCTGTCCATCGTCAGCGGCTTCGCTGGGAGCCGAGGTCACCGAGACAATTTCTCCGGTGGTTGAACTTCCGTTGACGAGAATGAATCCCCCGAGAACGATGAGAGCACCGGCCGCGGCCCCCATCATCCACAAGGCTGCGCGACGACCGAGGCGACCTGTCGCTTGAAGTATTGGGAACCCCGTTGACGGATCTGCTGCACCGAAGGTGGCCTGGGTACCAGTGGCACCTTGCGAAGACGAAGAGGGTGCCGACAGGCTGGCGGAAGATTGCGACGATGACGAGCCGTCCCCACCAGTACCGCTTGAGGCGTCGGGGTGCATCGCAGCAACCCGTTCGAGAATCGTTGAGCGTAGGCCGATTGGAGCAGCGAACGCTGGTGCCGCTCCAACGAGTGCCAACGGAGCGAAGCGTCGGCGCGAGCGCTCACAGATATCGCAGGCGTCGATATGTCGTGAAACTCGTTTGCGTAGTAGCACCGTGAAGTCGCCTGACCATCCCTTCAAGATGCTGTCGAGTTCGTCGCAGTCTTTCCGACCTCGTCGGGCGACACAGTACGCGCCGAGGCTGCGTTCGGTGCGCTCGCGCATGCGATGGACAAGGCCGTAGCTTTGCTGGGCTGAGACTCCGAGTGCGTCGGCCAGATCGTCGCCAGAAAGGCCTTGACGAACACTCAGTTCGAGTACGAGTTGATCACGAGCATCGAGCCCAGAGGCTGCACCTCGCACGAGTTCGGCGAGTTCGGCACCGTCGATCGCATCATCGACGGTCTCGGAGGAAGAGGGGGTTGAAGGGAGCATTGCGTCATGCTCGGGCGCGGAGAAGTCGGTGAGCGACTGGCGAGACCGTCGTCGAGACCGCCGGTAAACCTCGTTTCGGAGGATGGCAAAGAGCCAGGGCTTGAGACGCGATGGGTCGCGTAATTGGCCAAGTCGCTCCGCTGCGAGGACGAAGACGTCTTGAACCATGTCGGAGGCATCGTCGCGGCTGTTCGTCATTGCCGTTGCAGTGTCGAAGAGGGACTGTCCGTAGCGGTCGT
>JAPOIQ010000146.1 GCA_029978815.1 bacterium | reverse complement strand
GGTCGTCTCTTACAAGGTGCTGCGAATGCATTCATTACGCCGCTCCTCATCGCAGGTCTGAGTGAAGTCATTGCACCCTCTCGGCTTGGTCGGGCAGTCGGTGTGTATACAGGTTTCCAAGCAATTGGGGGAGCAGCTGCACCCTTTGCGGGCGGAGTTGCTGCCGCGTTCAACTGGCGCATTGCGTTCGCTGTCATCGCAGTTGTTGGCCTTGTTCTTGCCACTCAGCCACCCGAAGGTGAGCCACGTCCAGCGGCAGCAGCACCACCGATCAAACCACTTCTTAAACCCCGCATGATTTTGCTGTGGGTGGCCGCGCTCACTGCTGCTGCCGGCCCTGCCGGATTACCGATGATCGTCGGGCTGTACCTGCGAGATGAACTCTTCATTTCGTCGACGGCAACTGGGTTCATTTTGCTGTTCGGCGGAATTGGCGGCGCAATTACTGGTCCGGTGTGGGGCCAGTTGCTCGACAACTGGGGGCCACGGCGAGCCGCGTTTTTCGCCTGCCTCACGTCGCTTGCTTTCGCAATGCCGCTCGGCTTTATCACTGGCTCGGTGTTGTTCGCTGTCGCCTGGACGATCGTTGGTTCACTTGTTGGCTTCATCGTTGTCATCCTGCAAAATCTCGCCGTGATCGCTGTTCCCGACAACCGCGGCGGAGCGTTGTCATCGGTGCTCTGTTTTCGCTTTGTCGGTCACGGCGTTGGGCCGCTCGTGTGGGTGCCAATGTTTGTGTGGAATCCATCGTGGACGTTCGTCATCGCTGCCGGTCTTGGCGTGATCACGCTCGCCTCGTTTGTGATGGCCTCTCAGCCGATGCAGGCAAGGGCCGTTGCAGAGTAACTAGGCGGACGCGAGGTCGTAGGTTGCGACCGTACAGCTCACTGCGAAGATTGGTATCGGTTCGCAGAAGTGCACTACACCTTGGGCGCCGCCGGCTGCTGCTGACACGGTGAGGTAGGTGCGAATTTCAAAGCCACCTTGACCGGCATCGGAATACACCTGAAGGTCGTTATACGCGTCAGCGTCAAGCAAGGCGTCTTTGTCGTTTCGGCACCAGCGATCCATGAAGTCGAGATCCCAGGCCTCGTTGATCTTTCCGGAGTCTGGTGTGGCTGGCCAGTGTGAAATTCCACCGGTGCCGATGATGGCAATGCGTTCTGGCATTGCTTCACAGGCCCGTCGCATCGATTCACCAAAGGCCCATGCTCGCTCAAGTGGTGCGAGTGGTGGGCCCTGACAGTTGATATTCACGGGGATCACCGGGATGTCGTAATCAGGTGTTAAGAAATGCAGCGGCACCATGATGCCGTGGTCAAACTTCCACTCTTCGGCGTAGGCGATATCGGAGCCTTTCATCACCTCGGTGATGAAGCGCTGTGAGATATCTCGGTTGCCGGGAACCTGCCGACGCTCGATGCCGAGCCAACCTGGGTCTTCGATTGGGCCTTCATACGAGTCGGCCATTCCGATCGCGAACGATGGCATGTTGTTCATGAAGAAGTTTGCGAAATGCTCAGCCGCGATGATGACGACAGCATCAGGTTTTGCCGCACGTAGGTCATCACCCATTTGTCGAAAGGCCTCATAAAACCGATCGCGAACATCTGGGTCAGCCATATGAGCCCGACCGGTGATGCCTGGTGCATGTGAGCACACCCCAGCGAATACAAGACTCACGACGACGCTCCTTTAGAAGAGGAATGCACCGGAGCAATCACGTCGTCGAGGCCAGTCGTCATCGCGTACACACCTTCACGAACGGGGCCATAAGTCGCAATGCCATCACGCATGCGCTGCAGGTAGTCCTGCCATTCGATCTGATGGAAGGCAGCGAAATGCATGAGGATCTGTCCGTTCACCCCAAGGTGAAATAACTTGCCGATATCGGGCTCGACGAGAGCAGCAACCTCTTCGTCGTTGAGATCGAAGGGTTCGAGCACTGCATGCCGGTCGGCGGTGTAGGCACTCTGCATGGCAGGAGTGCGGTTGAGCTCGTAGAGAAATTTCTGCACTGCGTAGAGCGTCATGACCACTCCAAGTGAAGGGTGCTTGGCCCCCGGAATGTGATGTTCGGGAAATAGTCGAAGTTCTGACCCTCACTCAACCGCAAGGTTGGCAAACGCTCGGCGAGTAACTCAAGCGCAATGCGAGCTTCCATTCGTGAAAGGCCAGCGCCAAGACAGAAATGGATGCCTTTACCGAAACTGATGTGCTTATTTGCACCCGGCCGAGTGATATCGAATTCATCAGGGTTCTCAAAATGCGCAGGCGAATGGTTTGCCGACGCGAAGTTCAACATGAGCCGTGTACCGGCTGGCAGGTCAACTCCGCCAAGGGTCGTGTCCTGGGTGGTTACCCGGCGCCACGAGATCTGGCTTGACTCATAGCGAAGGGTTTCTTCGACAGCATTCGCGGCGAGCGAGGGGTCATCGACCAGTGCCTGCCACTGATCTCGGCGAGGCAACAGACACAACAACGTGTTGCACATCAACGCCGTCACCGGGTCATGGCCAGCAAAGCTGATGCCGTAGACCACCGACTCGACTTCGCTATACGAGATACCGGTCTCCGCGTTCGGGTCTCGGTCGGGGCCCGAGTCGGCTTCCCATGCGTTCAATAACTCTGAGGTGAAGTCGTCCTCTCGCTTCTCCCGACGAGAGGCAACGAACTCACGGCAATAGCGCCAGTAGTCGAGCATGCCTTCGGCGATTGCGACCTGTTCTGTGTCGGTTGGGTGACCCCACGAGAATGCCTTGCGGTTGACACACCACGATTTGATCATGCGGTCGTCTTCGGGTGGGAAGCCAATGAGGCGGAACACGATCTCCGCCGGCAAGGGGAATGCGAACTGCTGGACGAATTCGACCGGCGAGCCACTTGCGATCATCTCGTCGAGCAATTTCGTTGCCCGGCTTCGCATGTAATCCTCAAGCGACTTCAATCGTCGATTACTGAACCCCTGCCGGGTGAACACCCTGATGCGAGCATGATCAGGTTCTTGCCGGTTCGACATCACCGCGATCGGGTTGAAGTCAGGTGCGCCAAGCACGTTCTGTGCGGCGGGGCAGAGCGGCGCAATCGGGTCTTGCACGTTGCTCGACGCGTAGATGTTGGGGGTCATGAACACTTCTTCGATGAGGTCCATATCGGTGACGACAAGGTGTCCGAGTTGTTCCGACCAGAACACCGGGTGCTCATCACGCAACTCGTTGGCGATGGGGTAGGGGTCGGTGAGGTATTCGGTCGACAACGGTGACCATGTGGCGTGCGCCGGGCATCCCGGTGGCGCAGTGCCAAGTGATTCTGGTGCTTCGTGATAACTACCGGCCATTGTGATCACCCCCTTTGTAGCAAGGTAGTCAGCGAGCCGTTGCGAGACAAGAGCGGAGCGCAGTTCTCGCCAGATCGCTCTCAGTCGTTGAGGCGTTGCTTCATCGTCAATAATTGATCCGATGCCGCATATCACGATCGAATTCTCTGCGAATACCTGCTCGACGATGGGCGGCCCAACCGATATCGATGGGCTGGTTGACGCCGTTCATGATGCAGCAATCAACTCTGGACTTGCGCCTGTTGATGCGCTTCGCACCCGAGCTGTCGGGCGTAACCATGTGGCGATTGCTGACCGCCACCCAGACAATCGCTTTATCGCAGTGATCGCACGCATTGGTCCAGGCAGAAGCCCTGAGCAGAAGAAGCAACTTGCTGATGTGCTCATCGACGCGGTTGAGAATTTCATTGGTCCTGAGGCCGCCGGGACGACGATGTTGAGCTCGGAAGTGCAAGAAATCGATGCCGAGTTCAGAGTGAATCGCAACGGTGTGCGTGACCGAATGATCGAACGAAACGGGGGCTGACGATGGCCGCGGACAAAACCTTTGAGGCCTATGAAGCGATTGCTGCAACATCGCTTGAGCGGGTCACCACCCAGCCGGTTCAACACTTCATTAACGGTCAACGTCGCTCAAGTGTCGATGGAGCGACATTCGACAACACATCTCCGGTTGATGGTCGACCACTAGGAACGATCTCGTCGGCATCAGCGGCCGACATTGACGTCGCGGCCCAAGCGGCAGCCGATGCGTTCGGTGAGTGGTCACAGACCCCGGGCAAAGAACGCAAGCGCATTCTTCACCGAGTGGCTGACCTCATCGTTGAACACCGTGACGAGATCGCGACCGTCGAATGCATCGACACGGGTCAAGCGATCAGATTCATGTCAGAAGCCGCGTTGAGGGGTGCGGAAAACTTTCGATTCTTTGCCGACCATGCACCATCGGCATCCGACGGCCGGTCGATGCCCGACCAACACCACCTGAACTATTCAATGCGCCAGCCAATCGGACCGGTCGGTGTCATCACCCCGTGGAATACACCGTTCATGTTGTCGACCTGGAAGATCGCACCGGCATTGGCAGCTGGCTGCACGGTCGTGCACAAGCCAGCCGAGTGGAGCCCGCTTACTGCAGCGCTGTTAAGTGAACTCGCGCTCGAAGCCGGGCTGCCCGCTGGGGTGTTGAACACGGTGCATGGCTTTGGTGAGTCGGCTGGCAAAGCACTCACCGAACATCCGCTCATTCGAGCGATTGCATTCGTTGGTGAATCGCAGACAGGTTCGCTGATTCAGGCTCAGGGAGCCCCGACGTTGAAGCGGGTGCACTT
>JAPOIQ010000261.1 GCA_029978815.1 bacterium | reverse complement strand
GTCGCTGCGTCGAGTGACTGGACTTCGGCGCGAAGACTATTGAGATACTCGCCAACCCGAGTGTGCTCGGTTGGCAGTTCCGTACTCGTATCCACCGGAATCGAGGGGAGTCGAGACTCCCAAAGTGAAGCAATGGTGTCGAGGGCGTGGGTTCCAAGCACAGCAAACCGTTGGGCTGGACCCGGCTCAGCGGCGAGAGCGTCCGCAGCGAGGCGATCTGACCATAGTTGTGCTTCGGCAATGCCGAGCTCGCATCGACGATGAAGTTTGACGATGTCGGTCACGACTGTCGACGAGCAGTTGGGTCGGCGGCAAGGACCTCGGCGGGCAACTCATCGCCAGTCACTTCATCTGTCCAGTAGGTGCCATCACTCAGGCGACTCAGCGCGGTGGCGACGTTGTCAAGATCGGTGGCGACCTGTTCGATATCAAGATCGTTCGATGGGGTCACGGCTTCGTCACTCACGATCTATGAGGTTAGTCATCACGGCGAGTGAGAGCGCGGCGACGTCGCGCAACCACAACCCATGTGATGAAGATTCCCGATGCAGCAATCCACCCGACGAGGAGAAATCCGAGCGCAGTGGATATGCGACTTGTCAGTGTGGTGGGGTTGTCAGTCGTCTGAGATGTGGTCATCTCCAGCGAGGTTGACGTGCCATCTAGTGGAGCGCTCCACTCTTCAATGCGCTCTTGGCCGTCAGCGCTGCTATCGGGCAATGCAATCGAAATATCAACCGTCATGACATCGGCAGGGGAGCGGCCCTCAAGAAGATCTTCAAACGGCATGCCACCGAGCAACGTGTTGAGTTCGGCATCTGAAAAGTCGTTGAAGCCATCGGTGAGTTTGAGAGTCGCCGAAATGGAGTTTGTGGCGGCAACCACCCGATCTGCGGTATCTCGGGTGAGATCTCTCTGAACTGAAACCTCGCTAATGGGCGGCCCGATCGAGTTGAGAATGTCGGTGAGTTCATCGGCATTCGCGAAGTTATGAGTGAGTGTGATGACAACTCCGCCATCGTCAAGCTGCGATGGACCGTCTGCGAGCCAACCGGCTTCAAGCAGATCATCAACAAGTACCCGCGATGCAATCGACGGCGCAGCCTCGACGAGTTCTTCGTCTGCAACAACTCGAACACTCACCGAACCTGATCCGTTTGCTGTCATCGATACCGCAATGTCGACATCGAGTTGACAGGCAGCAAGGATCAACATCAGCGGTGCGAGCAGCAACAAGCGGGCAGATTTCAAACGATGCACTGCTCCCATCATGGCAGGCGTTATTCACATGTCCCATGTCGGTCGACTCTGACAACATGGCAGAGATGGATTGCTTGATTGATGGCCGACTTGTCCTTGAACATCACATTAGAGATGGTCGAGAGGTCTTCATTCCCCTTGAGCCGCTGACGGTTCGGCACCCGATGTTTGGTGAGCGCTCCCTTCCGACTGGCGAACACCGGTTCGCGTCTGACCTCGCATCTGTTCCATGGCCGTTCGTCTGGTTGATCGGGCGCACCGGACAGCATCTGCGGGCAGCAATTGTGCACGACTGGCTAATTCATGCGCTTGATTCGAGCAATCCCCCAGTGCCGAACCGGATGGCCGCCGACGACGTCTTCAGAGACCTTCTTCGAGCAGACGATGTCTCGTCGGTCCGCCGATATCTCATCTATCTTGCGGTTCGATTCCAAACTGTGTGGCGAGGGGAATCAAAGCCGAGCCGAACAATGAACGTGCTGATTCAAACCGCGACAATCGGTGTTCTGCTCGCTCCTGCGACAGTACTCGTCATGATGACCGCTGGGCTGTTCAACCTGGTCGATCGCGCAATTCAGCGGTGATCACTCGGTGGCAGGCGCTTCAGACGGTGGTTCGTCATTTGGTGCAGTTGCGGCAAGCTCGACCGCCGACGGCGGAACAAATCCTTCAACTGCGTTAAACGTGAAGGACAATGAGCCTTCGCGCTCTGGATCTTCAACTGTGTCGATGACAACAATCTGACCGGCGCTGAACTCTTTGTACAGGATCTTCTCTGAGAGCACGTCTTCAATCTGTCGTTGGATTGCCCGACGAAGCGGACGTGCGCCGAGTTGTGGGTCGTAGCCGACCTCGGCAAGCAGTTCTTTCGCAGACTGTGTGAGTTCGATACCAATGCCTTGATCTTCGAGCTGTCCGGTGAGGCGGGCAAGCATGAGGTCGACCATCTGCACGACTTCGCTCTTCGAGAGTTCGTGGAACACGATCACTTCGTCAATGCGGTTGAGGAACTCTGGCCGGAAATGCTGCTTCAGCGCATCGTTGACCTTTTCTTTCATTCGCTCGTACGACATTGCTGAATCGTCGAGGGTGAATCCAACATTTGCCTTGCGCAAATCTTGGGTTCCGAGGTTGGACGTCATGATGAGCACCGTGTTTCGGAAGTCAACTGAACGACCCTGAGAGGCAGTGAGGCGCCCCTCTTCGAGAATTTGCAACAACGTGTTGAACACGTCGGGATGTGCTTTCTCAATCTCGTCGAAAAGTACGACAGAGAACGGCTTGCGACGAACCGCTTCGGTGAGTTGGCCACCTTCTTCGTATCCGACGTATCCAGGGGGCGAACCGACGAGACGGCTCACCGTGTGCTTCTCCATGTACTCCGACATGTCAAGAGTAATGAGCGACGAATCGTCACCGAAGAGGAACTCTGCGAGTGTCTTGGCGAGTTCGGTCTTGCCGACACCTGTTGGTCCGAGGAAAATAAACGAACCGATCGGCTTGTTCGGATCTTTCAATCCGGCACGATTACGCTGAATGGCTTTCACCACTTTCTTAATCGCATCATCCTGTCCGATTACTTTTCCTTTCAGCTGCTCATACATGATAGCGAGTTTGTCGCTTTCATTCTGAGAAACACGCTGAACAGGAATGCC
>JAPOIQ010000373.1 GCA_029978815.1 bacterium | reverse complement strand
TGACCGAGATGGTTCACCCCCTCGATTTGCGCCAACACTTGGTTGGAGAACGCACAGCTAATGACTAAGCTCGGGTGTCCCGTGGCGCAACCGAGGTTCACCAATCGACCCTCTGCAAGCACGATCACCTGGTGACCATCATCAAATGTCCAGACGTCGGTGCCGGGCTTGAGCTCGTCACGAACCGCACCCGAACGGGCGAGACCAGCCATATCGATTTCATTGTCGAAGTGGCCGATATTGCACACGATTGCGTTGTGCTTCATCTCACGCATGTGATCAATGGTGATGATGTCGGCGTTTCCAGTGGCGGTCACGAACACGTCAGCCTGGCCAACGACCTCGTCCAGAGGAAGCACTTGAAGACCTTCCATCGCAGCCTGGAGAGCATTGATCGGATCAATCTCCGTCACGATGACCCGGCAGCCCTGGCCACGAAGTGACTGGGCGCATCCCTTGCCGACATCCCCGTAACCACAAACGACGGCGACTTTGCCGCCAAGCATGACATCAGTCGCACGACTGATTGAGTCAACGAGCGAGTGGCGACATCCGTAGAGGTTGTCGAACTTTGACTTTGTCACAGAGTCGTTAACGTTGATTGCCGGGAACAGCAACGTCTTATCCTCAGCCATCTTGTACAACCGCTTCACGCCAGTTGTCGTCTCTTCAGTCACGCCCTTGATGAGCTTTGACATGCGAGTCCACTTTGTTGGGTCGGACTTCAAGGTGCGCTGCAACAGACCGAGAATGACAGCGAGTTCAGGGTTACTGGCCTCTGTCGGGTCAGGAACCTGGCCGGCAGCCTCATACTCAACGCCCTTGTGCAACAACATCGTGGCGTCGCCACCATCGTCAAGAATCATGTTCGGGCCGTCGTGACCCTCCCATGTCATCATCTGCTCAGTGCACCACCAATACTCCTCAAGAGTTTCGCCCTTCCATGCAAACACCGGAACCCCCTGCGGGTTCTCTTCCGTGCCTTTTGGACCAACCACAACTGCCGCAGCAGCATGATCTTGGGTCGAGAAAATGTTGCAGGACGCCCAACGGACCTCGGCGCCAAGTGCGGTCAACGTTTCGATGAGCACTGCGGTCTGAATGGTCATGTGAAGCGAACCCGAAATACGAGCGCCGGCGAGCGGCTTTGTTGCGGCGTACTCACGACGAATTGCCATCAAACCGGGCATTTCGTGCTCTGCTAGCAGCATTTCTTTGCGACCAAATGGAGCAAGAGACAGGTCTGCGACCCGGAAATCTTGCGAAGCAGAAATTCGTGTATCAGTGGACATGGCGGTTCTCCTCGACTGAAGTCGTGTTGGGAAAGTCTGGTTGAGGAACGAGCCGGAGCCTCCTGGCCCGATCACGACAGCCCGCCGAAGTTGAGAGCCTAACGCCCCCATCCGACCGAGCGTCGGACGCTGCTACGCAGAGGCAATCGAGAGAAGGCGCTTTGCTTCGTCCTCGGAGACCTCTGAAGCCTCATCAATGAGCATCACGGGGATGTCATCACGAACCGGATACGTGCGCCGAAGTCGCTCGTTTAACAACACACCCTCAGACTCGACATAGACGAGAGCGCCTTTGTCTTCAGGGCATACAAGAATTTCGAGAAGTTGGGGGTCGAGCGACATTGACATCTCCTTTTCAGACGTGATCAGCGTATCGCTCCGCAGTCGTGCGATGGGCCGTCCTCACTCCGTAATGATGTTAAGAACCTCAGCGACACGAGCGTCACAAGATGCTGAATCTGCCGCCTCAAGATTCAGTCGAATGAGCGGTTCGGTGTTCGAGGGCCGAAGGTTGAACCACCAGTCACCGGCATC
>JAPOIQ010000292.1 GCA_029978815.1 bacterium | reverse complement strand
AGCAATCTCGATATCCACTTCGGTCATCGACTCGCGAAGGTCAAAGTGAACGATGTTGCGAAGGTGGCGGTCGATCACTGTCATCAAGTAGTAGTGTACGCACGATGAACCGCAGTCAGGTCTTGGCGAGCCGTTCTTCTTTGCGGGTCTCGGCGATGTTCCAGCGATGCGTTGGATTCGCGCTCAGCCAGCGGTCGGGAAGCAGTCCCTCTAAACCGGCTCCGCGGGGAAGTTCGGTCAGCACCGAGCGTAGGTAGGCCCACGGTTCGACCTGGTTCTCTTTGCAACTGGCCACCAGCGACATCAACACCGCCGCGCGAGATCCGGCCGTCGGGCTACCCACGAACATCCAGTTCTTCCGCCCAATCGCCACCGGCTTCATCGCACGCTCCGCCCGGTTGTTGTCGATCGATAGGTCCCCGTCATCCAGGTAACGCATCAAGCCGTCCCACTGGTTGCGAGTGTACGTCGCAGCCTTCCCGATCAAGCTCTTCGGCAGGAACTCTTGCCCGTCGAGCCACATCTTCAGATCATTCAGTAGACCACGTGCATGTTGCTCTCGAAGCGCGCGGCGATCCTCCACGACAGCCTCCGACGAAGCCCGCTCGATTTCATAAAGACGCGAGATCACCCCCAGCACATGATGGGCGCGCGACGGATCCTGCTCCCGCGCCTTGTACCAGTAGCGTCGGCAGTGAGCCCAGCAAGACACCTCCTGGATCTTGCCACGTGATTCGAGATAGATTCCGTCGTAACCGCCGTAGGCATCCGCCTGCAGGTAACCTTCGAAGCCCTTCAAGAACTTTTCGGGTCCGGCCCGCTCACGCGTCTCGGTAAAGTCATAGACCGTATAGGGATGGCCACGATCACCGAGATAGGCCCAGAAGCGGGCCAGTCGCGTGCTTCGTATCGACGTGTCGATCAGCTTGACCTGCGTGTCGTCGGTGTGGATCACTTTCGAATCGAGCACCCGTGACTTCATCAGCTCGTAAAGAGGCGTGCACAGGTCGGCCACTGCCGAGAGCCAGTCATAGATCGTGCTGCGTCGCACCTCCACTCCATGCCGAGAGAAGATGTCTTCGAGTCGATAGCCGGGAAGATGGTCCCCGAACTTGCCGACCACGACCTGGGCGAGGAGACCCGGACCGGCCAGGCCCTTGTCGATCGGCTGAGGAGCTTTCGGGGCGGTCACCAGTGTCGCTTCGTCGTGCTTGTCCCCACAGGCGTAGACCGCTCGCTTGTGAACGATCACCTTCATCTTGGCCGGTTCGTACTCGAGCTGCTTACTGATCTCGAATCGAATGAATCCCATCGGCCTCCCGTCGTGCGGACACAGCCTCTCTTCCTCAGGCAACTCGTAAATAACTTCTTCGCTGGGAAGGTGGTCGGGGATCAGTCGGCGCCCCCGTCGCTTCTTCCGCCGACGAGGTGGCTGGGGATCCTCGGTCTCTTCCTGGGCAATTGACTCGAGCTCACCGAGTTCAAACAGGACGAGTTGATCAGGGTCAATCCGCTCTCGCTTCTTGCCTCGCAACGCCTGTAGCAGATCCAGGATCTCAACATCCTTCTTCTCAATCGTCTGGCGTTGGTCAGCGACGGTTTCGCTGAGCTGCTGATTCGATGCGTGCAGCTTGAGTACAAGTTCCTTCAGCGCATCCGGATCGCTTGGCAATTCATCCTTGTTCATGCAGGTAGTATGACGACAGAGGCCAAAAAGTTCAGCCCTTCGAAGATGCGTTATCTCGGCTTGTTCGGATGGTGATACCGCTTGCGTCTCTCAACCGATCTCAGGTCAATGCCTCCGAGCAACAGCGTCAGTTGCTCGGAAGAGATCTCGGCCTTTGGCAATCGTTTCTCCTTGTCAATCAGGTCGGTGGGAAACTGAAAGGTTCCTTTCTCGAGTCGCTTGTACCAGATCGCCAGTCCGTCACGATCCCAGTACAGAATCTTGAGCCGGTCACGATTGCGGTTGCGAAAGACAAACAGGTGCCCGCTGGTTGGGTTCTGATCGATGATGCTGGCGGTCATCCCGGAGAGTCCATCGAACGATCGGCGCATGTCGGCAGGCTGCGTGCAAAGAAAAACTCTCAGTCCGCTCGCGAGTCCAATCATCGATTCGCGTCCAGCTCACCAAGCACCTGGAGGACCGGCCGCAGCGAGTCGGGATCGTTGGGCACACGAATCGTCGCGCCGCCCGGCAGGTCGATCTCCACGTGCGGAGAGGTCGCAACCTCAACCGGCACAAACACTGCAGTGGCGTCGGGCGCGGCGAGCTTCCTGCGCCACTGGTAGAACGAGTTGGTGCAAACACCCTTCTGTTTACAGAACTCTGCGATCGTCAAATCACCACGTTGAAATTCTTCCAGCCACGCGGCCCACTGATCAGCCGAGTGTCGTTGTCGTCGCATCGGATCTCCTCCAGGGAAATCCGAAGCGTAGCCGACGAGTCAACATGCAGATCACCGTGTGCTTACGAATTGCGGTCTGATGAATTCTGGCAGGAGATTAACAATCCACTGATTGTGATACTGCTATTGCCGATGAGTTCTGCGAGTCTTCACAACCGTCTCCGCCATTCCCTTT
>JAPOIQ010000077.1 GCA_029978815.1 bacterium | reverse complement strand
CTGCGACATGAGTTCATTCTTCCATAACGGCATGAGCCCTGCGCATACGCATCAAACAACTCGTCGAGCCTCGCCTCTTGCGCCGCCTTCCGGCTCACGCCGGCACGATCACATCTGACACACTCCCACTATGAGCAACAACGAATTTGCAGGCCGCGTCGCCATCGTCACAGGATCGTCATCAGGAATCGGTGAGGCGACCGCCCATCGTCTGTCAGAACTCGGCGCCACCGTCGTCGTCAACTCAGCTAACTCTGTTGAGGCGGGCCAACGTGTGTCAGACGCCCTACCCGGTGAGTCGTGCTATATCCAGGCGGATATCGCCGACCAAGCACAAGGCCACGCACTCGTTGACTCGACAATTGAACGCTACGGCAAGCTCGACTTTCTCATCAACAATGCAGGCTGGACGACCGTTGTTCCACATGACGATCTCGAAGCACTCACCGATGAGATCTTCAAGAAGACATTCGATGTCAATGTGTTTGGAACCTGGTGGCTCACCAAATATGCGATGCCACATTTGAAGAACTCAGATGACGGCAACGTCATCAACGTCACGTCAATTGCTGGCGTGCGTCAGGTGGGATCGTCCGTGGCATATGCGATGACGAAGATCGCTCTCAACCACATGACGCAGTTGCTCGCCAAAGTTTCTGGGCCAGTTCGCGTCAACGCAATTGCTCCTGGACTGGTTGCAACGCCTTGGACTGACGACTGGGACGAACAGCACGCAATGATCGCAAAGACCGCTCCGCTTGGGCGTTCAGCAACGCCTGATGATTGCGCCGAGTCGATGCTCGGACTGCTCCGCTCAAAGTACGTCACTGGTGCAGTGCTCGTCGTTGACGGCGGCACGACCCTCCGGATCTGATCTCTTTACATGTTGCTTGCTGAGCCCTCACAGGTTCAGCAAGCGCTGATCACAAGCCGAGCGACTTCGAGATGATGGTTTTCATGATCTCGTTCGTGCCACCGTAAATCGACGTCACGCGAGCATCGGCGTAATTGCGAGCGATCGGATACTCAATGGTGTATCCGTAGCCACCAAACAGCTGCAGGCAACGATGGGCAGCCTCTTGCTGCAAGTCGGTGCACCAGTACTTCGCTTGAGCTGCTTCGGTTGGGGTCAGTTCACCGGCGATGAGCTTCATCACCGATTGATCAACATACGCCTGGGCAACTTCAATCGCTGTTTTCACTTCTGCAAGCACAAACTTTGTGTTCTGGAATTCGCCGAGCGACTTGCCAAATGCAGTGCGCTCCTTCACGTATTCAACGGTTGAGTCAAGTGCGGCGCGTGCTGAGGCAACACCAGTGATCGCAATCGAGAGCCGCTCCTGCGCAAGGTTTGATGAGAGATACCTGAATGCCTCACCCTCTTCTCCCATTCGGTTGGCGACTGGAATACGAACATCATCAAAGAACAGCTCCGCTGTGTCCTGAGAGTGATTTCCAATCTTTTGGAGGTTTCGCCCTCGGTCGAAACCTTCCATGCCGCGCTCTGCAACGAGCAATGTCATCCCCGAGTGGCGAGCGGACGGATCGGTCTTCGCAACAACGATGACGAGGTCAGAGTTGATGCCATTGGTGATGAACGTCTTCGAGCCGTTCACGACGTAGACATCACCATCACGAACAGCAGTTGTTCCGACGCTGGCGAGGTCTGACCCGGTTCCAGGTTCGGTCATTGCGATTGCGGTGATCAGGTCACCTGATGCGATTCCCGGCAACCAACGCTGGCGCTGCTCATCGTTCGCAAGTTCAAGGTAATACGGGATCGTGATGTCATTGTGCAGCGTGATACCGAGCCCAGCGCCACCAATTCCTGCATACGCAAATTCTTCGGCGATGATCTGGTTGAAGCGAAAATCATCTGAACCGCCGCCACCAAATTCTTCAGGAATCTGCATTCCGAGAAATCCGTTCGACCCAGCCGACGTGAAGATTTCACGTGGAGCGATACCCGCCTCTTCCCACAACATGTAGTCGGGAGCAATTTCTTTCGCCACCCAAGAGGCAAACGAGCGTCGGAACTCGTCGTGGACATCATCAAAGATTGAACGCATCTCCACAGCCTACGAACTTGGGCCCACTCGCGGAAAGTCGTTCTCAACGGCCAGTTCTTCCCGCATACTGGAGAGGTGAGCAATGGCGCAGAAGCACCCCTTGACGATTTCGTTCGAGAACTCGTTCGGGCTGATGCCGCCAGCGGAAGGTTCGGCGGCCGGGTGCAGACGAGGTTCCCTCCTGAACCAAACGGGTATCTCCATATTGGCCACGCAAAAGCCATCACGCTTGACTTCGAACTTGCGAACGAGTTCGGAGGTGTCTGCAATCTTCGTTTTGACGACACAAATCCCGACACCGAAGACACCGCATTTGTTGACGGCATTATTGAAGACCTTGAGTGGTTGGGGTACCAACCCAACGGCGAACCGCTCTACGCAAGCGATTACTTCGAGCAGTTGTACACATGGGCAGAGCACCTCATATCGCAAGGCCTTGCCTATGTTGACGACCAAGACGCAGAAACCATCTCGCAGCAACGAGGCGGCTTCGGTCAACCGGGCATTGAAAGCCCGTTTCGATCACGGACCGTTGACGAAAACCTTGAACTTTTTCGCAATATGCGTGACGGCAAGTACGAAGAGGGCTCGCGGGTCCTTCGCGCCAAGATCGACATGCAGCACGAGAACATGCAACTTCGAGATCCGGTGATGTACCGCATTCGACACGAGCCGCATCATCGCACCGGCAACCGGTGGCATATCTATCCGACTTACGACTGGGCCCACGGCCAGAGCGATGCGATCGAAGGTGTGACCCATTCGCTGTGCACACTCGAGTTCGACAGCCATCGACCATTGTACGACTGGTATCTCTCTCATCTTCCGTTACCTGGCGACACTCCTCGGCAAACCGAATTCGCCCGATTAGAACTCACTCACACCGTCACATCGAAGCGCCGGCTTGCCACGCTCGTTAACGACGGCATCGTTGACGGGTGGGACGACCCTCGCATGCCGACCTTGCGTGGGCTTCGTCGCCGTGGTTACCCGGCTGCTGCAATCCGGGATTTCTGCTCGTTCATCGGAGTCTCACGTGCAAATAGCCGCCACCAGATTGAACTGCTTGAGTCCTTCGTTCGCCAGCACCTCAATGCGACTGCGCAACGGAAAATGGCTGTACTTGATCCACTTCGCCTTGTCATTACCAACTGGCCGGAAGGTCAGGTTGACGAGGTTGAGGTTGTCAACAACCCGGAAAACAGCGATGACGGCAACAGACTTGTTCCGTTCTCCGGTGAACTTTTCATCGAGCATGACGACTTTCGAGCCGACCCCCCACCGAAGTATTTCCGACTGACACCGGGTCGAGAGGTTCGGTTGCGTGGCGCATATTTCGTGACCTGCACTGGCTTTGACGTCGATGAAGCCGGTAAACCAACGACGGTCTACGCCACGTACGACCCAGCCACGCGAGGCGGTAACGCCCCTGATGGACGCAAGGTGAAGTCGACCATGCACTGGGTGTCAGCACAACATGCGGTTACCGGGTCGGCTGCCCTTTACGAGCGACTCTTCGCAGCGGAAGTACCAGGTACCGAGACTGGCGACCCGATGGACGATCTCGATCCGAATTCAGTCAGTGTTCTCGAGGGCTGCATGTTCGAGCCATCAATGGGAGAACTTGAGCCGGGGGAGGTCGTGCAATTCGAACGCCTTGGCTACTTCGCTCATGATCCTCGTACTCGGCTGCTGTTCCATCGAACGGTCGGCTTGCGAGACGAGTGGGCCCGCATCCAGCAGCGCGGCTGATTGCTCAAAAGGCTCGACAGCATCCTTCGAAATGACCGCTTAACCGGCGATGTGCCCCCAGGGGAATGCTTGCTCGAGTTGCGCAGCAAGGCTGATCAGCAAGTCGTCTCGTCCGTAATCGGCCACAAATTGGACTCCGACGGGCAATCCATTTGCCGCCGTGTGTAACGGAAGGCTGATCGCCGGCTGGCCGGTCGTGTTAAACGGCGGCGTGAACGGAATCCATTCCGCAGCCCTTCGCATCGGATCCATCGGGCGGTCAGGGTTGTTGTCGTGCTCGCCGATCTTGGGCGGAGTCTCCCCCAATGTTGGTGTCACGAGGATGTCGAAGCCGTCCGCCCACCACTGCAGACACTCACGCCGGTAGGTCGCAACTCCAGCAAGAGCTAACGCGTAATCAACACCTGACATGTTCTGTGCGAATTCTGCCTGCACCCAGTTCATCAGTTCGATATCAGATGAAGTGATGTCTCGGCCAAGCATTTCTGAGAAGCTCTTTACGTTCATCGCAGCGCCGACCGCCCATAGCGCCATAAAACGAGACACGGTGTTGGGGTCGGTGAGGATCTGCGGGAACGCGTATTCAACCGAGTGCCCCAAACTCTCGAGCATTCGTCCCGCAGACTCTGCCGCTTCGACACAGTCATCCCCAATCGTTCCACCTCGAGGGTGGTGAGCCAGAATGCCAACGCGCAGTGATCCGGGGTCTCGCGTCAGCGCCTCGGTATATGTCATGGTTGGACTTGGGGCGATCACCGAGTCGCCGATGCCTGGTCCAGCAACTGCGTCGAGCAGCCTTGCCGTGTCTCTCACTGAATGAGACACGGCAAGGTCGACACCCAAGCCAGTTTCAGCGCGGTGTGGGCCTGTCGAGATCCGACCCTGAGATGTCTTTAATCCGACAAGCCCTGAGCAGGCCGCCGGAATGCGAATAGAACCACCGCCGTCGGAGGCGTGCGCCATTGGCACCATTCCCGAAGCGACCGCAGCTGCGGCACCTCCCGATGAGCCACCAGGTGTGTGATCGGTGTTCCACGGATTGCGCGTCGGCCCCCACGCCACCGGCTCGGTAACTGGAACCGTGCCCATCTCAGGGCTATTCGTTCGACCACAAATGACGAATCCGGCGGCCTTGAACCGGCTCACGATTGTCGTATCGATCGTCGAGTGATAGTTCGCCTCCTTCAGCGCTGCAGAACCGTTTGACATCGGCATCCCGGCCATATGGGAATGGAGGTCTTTCAACAAAAATGGGACGCCCTGAAATGGGCCAGAAGGAAGATCTGGTGATGCTGCGATTTCGCGGGCCGTATCAAACCATGTGTACGTCAGAGCGTTGAGGTCACCATCAAGCGAATCCATTCGCTCAATGGCTGCGTCAACAAGCTCAACTGCTGTGACATCTCCTGAGGCAACGAGCTCAGCTTGAGCGGTTGCATCCATCCAACGGGTTTGATTTGCGAGGTCTCCCATGTGGATTGGCTATCACACTTACGCCACCGCTCGGCGTAGCGGCGCCACCCGTGACGAAAAACGCCACTGGGCCACCAAAAAGGTGACCCAGCAGAACGATCGGCACACGCCGACTTGGCAGCCCGTACGGGATTCGAACCCGTGCCGCCACCTTGAGAGGGTGGTGTCCTAGGCCACTAGACGAACGGGCCAAGTAGCGGCGCAAACGCTATCAGCCGTGAAGGTCGACGACACCGCCGTTACATGGCGATGGCCGGTCACTACTGACCGGCCATCATCATGGTTGGGGTGCAGGGACTCGAACCCCGAATAGCAGAACCAGAAACTGCTGTGTTGCCAATTACACCACACCCCATTGGGCAATCGGATTGTATCGGTCGGCTCCTTCGAGCCAACCCTGTCTCAGCCTCTCCCGCTGATCTGCTGGAAGCCGGTTACTCTGCCGATTGCGACTCCAGCGGTCTCAATGAGATGACGACGTAGCGAGGAAAACCCACTCACTACTGAGTCTTGAACTGGGGCTACTCCCGCCACGTTGATCCCTGAACGCTTCGCGATCAATGAGGCGCGCATTGCATGGTATGGATCGGTGACGAGAATCACCGAAGAAATCTCGTATTGCTGCACAATCTGGGCAACTCCCTGCAGGCTTTCCCACGTCGTTGTGCCTTCGTCTTCAAACAAGATGTTGCTGTCGGGAACTCCGCTGTCAAGGGCCACATTTCGAGAGGTTTCAGCCTCTGTGAACCTGTCCCCCTCTTGACGCCCTCCGGTCACGATGAAGTACTTCGCTGACCCGTCATTCCAAAGATCGATTGCGGTGAGCAGTCGACCTTCAAGTTGTGGAGATGGCCG
>JAPOIQ010000396.1 GCA_029978815.1 bacterium | reverse complement strand
GGCGACATACTCTCCTGGACGTCGACGGGTTGTCATTGCCCTTGCGTTGACCTCACTGTTTTTGCTCACCTTGGACCTTCGAGGAAATCAGGTGCTCGATGGAGTTCGATCTGGCTTCGGCGTTGTATACCGGCCGATCAATCGGGCGGGGGAGGTGGTGTCGGCTCCTGCTGTCAGGCTGTGGCGCTCCTTTCAGGAGTTTGATGACCTCGAGGAAGAAAATCGTCAATTACGGGCCGAAATCGATGCCCAGCGGTCAGCGGAGATCTCTGCCCAAAACGCAATTATTGAGAACCAAGATCTGTTAGCACTCGCCGGCCTTGAGAGCCTCGCATCGTATGGCTCTGTCACTGGTCGCCTCGTCGGCCAGTCGCCGAGCAACTTCGACCAGCAGGTTGAAATCGACCGCGGAGCACTTCATGGAATTCGTGTCGGAATGGCGGCAATCAACGAGGCAGGCCTTGTGGGCAAGGTGACGAGTGTTGCGCCCCAGTCGAGCATCATCATGCTAGTGACCGACCCCTCGTATGCGGTCCCGGTGAAGGTTTTGGCTGCAAAGGAAGAAGTTCCGGTTGCTGCGACATCAACGACCGTGCTCCCGGTCGCTGAAGCTGATGGCATAGCGGTCGCCGCAGACGAAGCGAGTGATGAAGAAGCCACCGAAAGCGTTGCAGAAACAACGACGACTGTGGTTGAGATCATTCGCGAGACCGGTGTGCTTCGCGGGCAGGGAAGCGATCGGTTGCCGAGAGTGTCATTTATCGCGTCCGCTTCGGCTTTCGGACAGATCGAGGTCGGTGACACCGTGTTCACTGCCGGAGGAAGTACCTCTCTCGCGCCTCCCAACATCCCGTTAGGTCGGGTACTGAACGTCATCACAAGGGCAGGTACTGCAGGGCAAGAACTCGAAATTGAGCCGACTGCCGATCTTGATCGGCTGCAGTTTGTGCGAGTGGTCCTGTACCAGCCTGCGAGTGAGGTCGGACAGTGAGTGATGTGCCGGCTCGAGTATGGGTTACTCGCACTGTCTTGGTCGGCTTCATCGTGCTGTCGTTGCAGATGACGATCGCAACCGAGATTCGTGTACTCGGCGTCGTCATTCAAATCGTTCTCGCATTTGCGGTTGCCGCGGGGGCGGCAAGCGGCCCGGGTGAGGGCGCGAAAGCCGGATTTGTTCTGGGCCTGATGTACGACCTTGCATCGGGTTTGCCGTTGGGGTCGACCGCGATGTCGATGACCTTTGGAGGCTACGCGGCTGGCTGGGGTCGGCAATACCGGCTTGAGCCAACATGGTGGATGCTCGCAGCTCTTGCTGCGATCGGAGCTGCCGTCGGTGAGGTCTTCGTTCCGATCATCAGAGTGCTCACTGGTGAGACCGGCGTGTTTGATGCGCGCATTGCGATCGTGCTTCCAGTAGTGGCGCTCTCAGCGGGGATGCTCTCTCCGGTGTTGATTCCGATTGCACGATGGTCGTTAGCCATCCGTCCGGCCGAAGTACGAGTTGCCGATGCTGACACCTGACGCGCAAGGAAAGACGCGAGACTTACCGTATGGCAGTTGACCGACGTTCTGTGCGTCTCGGAATTCTTGCCTCGG
>JAPOIQ010000108.1 GCA_029978815.1 bacterium | reverse complement strand
CGTCACCATCAATTACCGCCTTGGAGCATTTGGCTATCGGGGTCGGGATAACGCTGGAATGAGCGATCAAGTGAACGCCCTCCGATGGGTACGCAACAACATCGAATCCTTTGGTGGCGACCCCCATCAAGTGACGATCATGGGCGAATCTGCCGGCGGAGCAAGTGTTATTTCGCTCATGGCCTGTCCCCATGCTGAAGGTCTGTTCTCCGGAGCTATCGCAATGAGCCCTTCTATTCCTCAAATGCGGACCGCCGAACGCGGCGATGAGACACTCACCGAACTACTGATGGCCGCCAAGGTTGATCACCCAGATGAACTCATGTCGATTTCGGCTGAGGCATTACTTGACGCACAGGCGAAGGTTCTAGCGACAACCTCGGATTCTCTCAGTGCGTTCGCCCCCACCACCGATGACAATTGGCTTCCCGGCAACCCCTCGGAACTTGCTGCCGTGAACGAGGTTCCGCTCGTGATCGGAACAACAAAAGATGAAATGCACCTGTTCACCGCCTTTGACCCAGCGGTCAACCAACTGGATGAATCATCCGCTCGGGCGACCTTTGAGCGACACTTCGCCTCAACGGAGGCGTACGGCGTCTACCAGAAGCATCGCCCCGACCACAGCCCCGCCCAGTTGGTTTCAGCATTACGGACAGATGCTGTGTTTAGGCGACCAGCTCACCAAATCGCAGATGCTCGGCAGCACCACGGACACAGCACGCACACATACTGGTTCACCTTTGAAACCCCCGTGTTTGGAGGGGTGCTCGGAAGTTGTCACGCCCTCGACATTCCGTTCGCTCTCAACAACCTCGACCGAAAAGGGGTTGAACTCTTCACCGGGGACTCGCCAGATCGGGAGTCGCTTGCGAGCGCATTTTCAGGGTCAATGACAAATTTCATGCACAGCCGTGATGCGGGCTGGCCGCAATGGGGAAATGATCGAACTCTTCAGTTGTTAACGACCGATACGGAAATCGGTCGCAACATCGTGAGCGATAGCGAGTCAGAGATCCGATCATTGTGGGATGACATCGATGGCCACTGACACCGGCTCGCTCACCGACGTAGCCGGTATTCGACTCGGACATTACGAGCGCGTAAACCGCAACTGGCGAACCGGCACGACAGTCGTGCTTGCAGACCAGCCGGTAACTGCCGGCGTTGAAGTTCGCGGCGGAGGGCCGGGAACTCGCGAGATCGATGCCCTCTCACCAATGAACCTTGTCGAGCAGATTGACGCTGTGTGCCTTACCGGAGGAAGCGCATTTGGCCTGCGCTCTGCAGACGGTGTTGTCGACGAGCTTGCAGACCGAGGAAGAGGATTCCGGGTCGGACCAGAAGACCATCAGGTCGTGCCGGTCGTTCCTGCTGCCGTGATTTTTGATCTCGGGCGAGGGGGGCATTTTCGCCACCACCCCGACGCTGACTTCGGCCGCCGGGCAGCCAACAAGGCCTCGCTCACCGAACGCCGACGTGGATCGATTGGGGCCGGCGCAGGTGCAATCGCAGGCGGTCTCGCTGGCGGGGTCGGAATGGCGTCTGCAAGGATCCAACTTGCTGACGAAAGCGGCGAACTCAACGAGGTGACGGTTGCGGCGCTCTGCGTGGTGAACGCTCGGGGAAGCCTTATCAATCCGTCGACGGGCCGCCCGTGGGAAGCGCACCCGGCGATCAAGGCGCCCACGTCGCACGACCGCAACGTACTTTTGGAGCACCTCGACAACGTCACACCGGCTTCGCTCAACACAACCATTGGAGTCGTAGCGACCGACGTTCGACTCGATAGAGCCGAAGCAACCCGTCTCGCAATGAGCACGCACGACGGACTGTCAAGATCTATTCGCCCAGTACACACCCTCGCAGATGGTGACACGATGTTTTCGATGGCAACGGGGGCTATCACCCTAAGTGCAAACGATCGCGCAATCGCTCTCTCGAACCTTTCTGCGCTTGCTGCTGATCTCACCGCGTTGGCGTGCGTTGACGCAATCGTCCACGCAACACCAACGTCAAACGTGCCCTCCTACACTTCTCTGTGCCCAAGCGCACTCAGATGAATCAGCTTCTTCAGCTCACTTCTCCGTCAGATGCCCAACAATGGGCAAATGAACGTCGCTGCGAAGGTTCTTCTCTCGCGCTTGTTCCCACGATGGGAGCGCTGCACCGTGGTCATGAAGCACTGATGAATCGAGCCACTGAATTGAGCGATTTCACGGTGGTCTCAATCTTTGTGAATCCAACACAATTTGATCGCTCAGACGACTTCGACACGTACCCTCGAACACTCGAAGATGACCTCCGGCTCTGCGAGTCAGTCGGAGTGCATGCCATCTACATTCCGACAGCAACCGCAATGTATCCAACCGGTTTCGACACCTCTATCGATCCGGGTTCCCTCGCTCGACGATGGGAAGGCGAGCATCGCGCCGGTCATTTCGCGGGCGTCGCCACCGTCGTCACCAAACTTTTCACAGCCGTTCAGCCCCACATAGCAGTATTCGGAGAAAAGGATTTTCAACAGCTTGCAATCATCAAACACGTCGTGCGCGACCTCGACCTTCCCGTTGAGATCGTCGGTGTGCCAACGATCCGAGATGACGATGGTCTTGCGATGTCGAGCCGAAATGTTCGTCTCACTCGAGAAGCACGGCTGAGCGCAGCCGCAATCAAACGAGGCATGGATGAGGCAATCAACCAGTTAGCACCCGGGCAAGCCGCATCCGAGGTCATTCAACATGTCGCACGGCGAATCACCGAGAACGACGGAACTGTCGAATACGTCGCAGTCGTCGACCCGGTGACACTTGAACCACTGCTCACTCTTGACCGCGAAGCTCAACTACTCGTTGCCGCATGGTTTGGCGGCGTGAGACTCATCGACAACGCCGCAATTCCTCTACAACGGTAAACGCTCTCACGGCAGCCAAGCCGACGCTGTAGTTTTTCATCAATGGAACATTCTTCGGTCGACCACAGGCGCCCTCACTCGTTATGGGAAGACACGTTGACGGACGCCGAGCGATGCGCCGAGCAACCATTTGGCGAATCCATAGCTGCGGACATCACTGTGATCGGTGCCGGCCTGACCGGACTGTGGTCTGCGTACTACCTCGCCGACAAACTTCCTGATGCCTCAATTGCGGTAATCGACGCATCAGGGGTTGGTTTCGGTGCGAGTGGAAGAAACGGCGGATGGGCTTCAGCGTTGCTACCGATGGGTCTTGAGCGAGTCGAACGTGAGCACGGCAAAGATTCCGCAATCGCATTACAAACAGCAATGCACGAGACATTGGATGAGATCGAGCACGTACTTGACCGAGAGCAGATAGATGCCGGGGTGCAACGCGGTGGAACAATCACCGCAGCTCGTTCTGCTCCCCAGCTGGCACGAGTCACCCATGAGATCGACACCTATGAGCGATTCGGATTTGGCGACGATTACACCCTGCTCGACCGCCATACCGCCGCCGAAATGTGTGCGATGACAGAACTCATTGGCGCGATGTACACCCCTCACTGCCTCGCCGTGCATCCGGCAAAACTCACCCACGGGGTTGCACGAGCGGTAGTTCGCAAAGGTGTTCGCATCTACGCACCGGTAAGAGCGCTATCGATCCGACGCGGATTCGTCGACACCGACAACGGCACCATTTCAACGAAGTACATCGTTCAAGCAACAGAGGGGTACACCTCGCAGCTCTCGCGCCAGCATCGAAATATGGTCCCGCTCTATTCAATGATGATCGCGACAGAGCCACTACCAGACGACATGTGGGAATCAATCGGCCTTGAACAACGTCCAACATTTGATGACACTCGACACCTCATCATCTACGGTCAGCGCACAGCAGACGGCCGATTCGCATTTGGTGGGCGCGGAGCCCCCTACCACTTTGGGTCGGCGATCCGTCAAGCATTTGACACGAATGCGACGATGAAAGATCGAATCCATCAGGCGCTCATCGAACTCTTTCCCATGACACGAGAGGTTGAAGTGACACACCACTGGGGCGGACCACTCGGGATTCCTCGAAATTGGGCGTGCTCCGTCAATGCCGATTGGGATACCGGGCTCATTACCGCCGGTGGATATGTCGGAGACGGTGTCAGCGCGACAAACCTTTTTGGTCGAATCGTGGCTGACCTCATTGCAGATCGAGAACACGATGCAGGGCAGAACCCGCGCTCAGAACTACTCCGGCTACCTGTGGTTGGACCCCTCTCTCGGCGCTGGGAACCCGAACCAATTCGGTGGATTGGAATTAATGCGGGACGAGTCGCGGCCAGGGTTGCTGACCGTTCGGAACATCAAACCGGAAAAGAAAGTCGATTCTGGGGAGGCGTTATCGACGGACTGCTACGCCGCTGATCAGCGACGAATCGTAGGGTCGCTGAACTGCGCAAGCAGGCGAAGGGTGTGCACCGATGATCCAGAGAGCACTCCACCCCGGCCGAGCAAGCGACCACCTTGCCAATTCGAAAGGCCGAGTTCAGGCTGGCCAAGGGCGTACTGGCCATCAACCCAGCGCGTGAAACCGTTCCCAACAAACGGGGCGTCCGCTGACGAATACACCCGTTCGATGAGTTCTTGATCATCCGTAAGAACTGAGACCACAAAGTGCGGGCTGTATTGGTTACACAATGAGATTGCTTCATCAATTGAATCAACCAGCACGACGGCGAACTCGGGGTCATTTTCCCATTCGTACTCGTAGCCAAGACCCTCGCTTGGCAATGGAGAAAACCGAACGAGGCCAGAGGAGTCACTTGTTGACATCTGAGTGATGGTGTCGTCGTCAGCGCGAATCACTGCGGTCGCATCTCTTGCCGTCGCAGCCGTACTTGCCGCCCGGACAATGACCGGAAGCATGTCATCAGCCGCTGAGCGCTGCACGCAACAGACGTTGACGGTATTGCAGACTTTGCGATCGAGGGAGGCTTCCACCACCGACTCAACCCACTTTGTATCTGCCCCGTCTGGGACAACCATCCACGCGCCACCGGTTCCGTGCAAACTCACCGGCGTGCCGACCGATCGCGCGATCGCACCGAGTTGGTCAACAGCCGGACCGGACCCGCGCGCCACCGCAAGAGCGAGCCGAGAGTCGTTAAATAATGCCCAGCCCGCTGCGTGCGTGCGCGACTCGATGAGCATGATTGAACAAGCCGGTAGACCTGCAGTCGCAAGCGCCGGCGTAACCGCAAATTCCATCATTGCCTGAGCGGTGCGAAGAGCGTCTGACCCAATTCTCAGCACGGCGGTGTTACCAGTTCTCAACACACCCGCAGCGTCAGCAAAGACATTCGGCCGACCCTCAAAAACAAACCCAACAACCCCAACCGGGGCGCGACGCACATCAAT
>JAPOIQ010000046.1 GCA_029978815.1 bacterium | reverse complement strand
TCCGACTTCGGCGGCCATTAGGGCAGCGAAGAGATACTGCCCTTCAACCCCGATGTTGAAAATGTTCATCTTGAACCCAATAGCGACTGCGGTCGCAGAGAAGATGAGGGGAGTTGCCCTGCGCATCATCTCGAGTAATTTGTCGCTGTTCTTTGCGGTGTCAATGATGGTGGTGAGCGCAGCAACCGGATCTTTCCCGGTCACGTACAACATGATCGCCGAGATGGCGAGGGCGATGAGAACTGCGAAGAGTGAACTTGCGAGCGTGGTGCCAGATGTTCTCAAACCTGACGCCCTCGAGGGGGTCAGAATTTTTGCAAGTGGCCCGCTGGGTACGGCGACTGTTTCACTCATGATGCAACCCCTTCGTGTGCGCCGGTCATGTAACTGCCGAGTTCGCTTGGGGTGACATCGTCAGGGTTCAGCATGGCCGTAATTCGTCCATCGAACATCACGGCAATCGAATCGGAAAGTCCGAGGAGTTCTTCAAGGTCTGCGGAGACGAGCAACACGGCCATGCCATTGTCGCGGGCACGACGAATTTCGTCCCAGACCGCAGCCTGCGCCCCAACGTCGATGCCTCGGGTTGGGTGAGCAGCGACGAGCACTCCAGGTTCGGTGGTCAGGGTTCGGCCGACGATGAGTTTTTGTTGATTTCCGCCCGAGAGCGCGAATGCCGGTGTCGATTCATCTGGCGTGAGTACGCCAAATCTTCTGATGATCTCAGTTGTGTATGACCGAATTGATGCAGCATCAACGAGTGGACCTTTGCTGAATTGAGCCTCGTCTTCCCGGCCAAGCAAGGTGTTTTCCCATAGAGGAGCGTTGAGCATGAGCCCCTCGCGGTGGCGGTCAAATGGAATATATGCGAGACCCGCTTCGTGTCGTTGGCGGGTTGAGGCATGGCTGAGGTCGGTGCCGTCGACAGCAACGCTTCCCTTTGAGGGCATGAGGCCAAGAAGAGCGGCACAGAGTTCGTACTGTCCGTTGCCTTCGACGCCTGCGATGCCGACAATTTCGCCGGAGCGAATGGTGATTGATGCATTGTCGACCGCCGGCCGCCCTTGAACCCCGGTGACGGTCAAACCTTCGACCTGAAGGCGAACCTCCGTGCCAATCGTCGAGGTTCGGCCCGCGGGGGAGGGAAGTTCGGAGCCAACCATGAGTTCGGCGAGGCCTGAACGATCGATTTGGCTTGGCGTTGTTTCGGCAACGGTGGTGCCCTGTCGCATGACGGTGATGTCGTTGGACACCTGCAACACCTCATCAAGCTTGTGTGAGATAAAGATGACGGTTGCACCTTCGCTTACGAGGCTGTTGAGAGTAGCGAAGAGTTCGTCAACCTCTTCCGGAACGAGAACTGCGGTCGGTTCATCGAGAATGAGAATTCGAGCGCCTCGGTAGAGCACCTTGATGATCTCGACTCGCTGGCGCTCGCCGACTCCGAGTTCGCTCACCGGCATGTCGGGGTCGAGCACGGTACTGATCGACTGCATGATCTCTTCAACACGAGACCTGGCCTGTTTCATGTCGATAACTCCACGGCGGCCGGGCTCGCTGCCGAGGATGATGTTCTCGAGGACCGTGAGGTTGTCGGCGAGCATGAAGTGTTGATGCACCATGCCGATTCCCGCATTGATCGCGTCACTCGGAGACTTGAATTTTCGCTGGCTTCCCTCAACCGAGATGGTTCCCGAATCAGGTTCTTGCATCCCGTAGAGAGTCTTCATCAGCGTTGACTTCCCGGCACCGTTTTCACCGACCACGGCGTGAATGGTTCCGGAACGAACGTTGAGATCGACGTCGTAGTTTGCAATGACTCCGGGAAATCGTTTTCCGATCCCACGTAATTCAACAGCGAGCATGCTGCTCATCGTCCCTCCCGGATCGTGTTGTTGGTTCGGGTCCACGTCCCCTCAATGTGTTGTGGCACTCGTAGAACAGTAGTGCCTCTCGCATATAAAGAAGAGAGCCCGGGTGAAACACCCGGGCTCTCCAGTATTTATTTACGGGTGATGCCACCTGAAAGTGGCATCACCTATCGGTCAGAGACCTTCAGGTGAGGTCGGAACCTCGATGTCACCTGCGATGATCTGAGCCTTGAGGTCCTCGAGCTGGTCGACGATGTCGTCGATGTGGCCACCTGAGGTGGCGTAGCCGACACCGTCATTCGAGAGGTCGAATGGGTAGAAGCCACCAGCGGCGGATCCATCCTGAACCTGCTGAGCCATTTCGAAGACTGCAGTGTCAACGCGCTTGAGCATTGAGGTCAAGCGGTGCGCTTGCTGCTCTTCGGTGTCAACGTAGTACTCGTCTGAGTCAACGCCGATCGCCCAGTAGCCGTCACCGGCCTCAACAGCTGCTTCGATCGTGCCACGGCCCGAGCCACCGGCTGCGGTGTAGACGACGTCCGCGCCATCTGCATACCATGCTGCGGCAATTTCCTTAGCCTTATCTGGTGAGCCCCATGCGGCGTTGTCGCCTGCGGCACCGAGGTAAGCCGACTCGACGATGATGTCAGGGTTGACGGCCTTAGCGCCTGCGATGTAGCCGGCCTCGAACTTCTTGATGAGGTCAATTTCTTGACCACCGATGAAGCCGATGTGACCTGACTGGCTCTTCAGCGCAGCTGCTGCGCCAACGAGGAATGAACCCTCGTGCTCAGCGAATGCTGTCGTGATGATGTTTGCGCCGTCGTAGTAGCCGTCGATCCAGCCGAAGAATACGTCTGGGTTGGCCTCTGCGATTGGGCCGAGTGCATCACCGAATGCGAAGCCAACTGCAACGACGAGCTTGTTGCCCGCTCCTGCAAGTGCCTCGAGGTTTGGCTGGCGGTCCTGGTCGCTTGTTGCTTCGAGTTCCTGAACGGCAACTCCGAGGTCGCTTTCGGCTTGGTCGGCGCCACGGCCTGCTGCGTCGTTGAACGTACCGTCACCACGGCCGCCGGTGTCGAATGCGAGGCCGAGGAACGGGCCAGCATCTTCGGCTGGCTCTTCGGCTGCTTCTTCTTCGGCTGCTGGCTCTTCGGCGGCTTCTTCCTCTGCTGCCTCTTCGGTTGCTGTCTCGTCAGCGACTGGATCGTCGCTTCCGCAAGCAGCACCGGCGAGAGCGAGGACCGTCGCCATTGCTGCGATAGCAATGCGCTTTGACTTGATCATGTCTCCCCCTTATTCGGGATGTAGTTGGTTTGCGTCATGCGGGGCGGGTGCCACGAATGACTTGTTCACGTGAACACTGAGACATTACTCGGTTTGAGAGGCCTTCCATTGCTGAAGTTGATGAGAATCATGCGAGACTTTTGTCATGTCCCACGTTTTGACAGATATCTCAGATGGAATCGGCACGCTCACGTTGAATGCACCGGAGGCTCGAAACACGATGACGATGCCGATGGTTGAGGAAATCTGCGCTGCGATGGATGCCTTTGAGGCCGACGAGGGCTGCTCTGCAGTCATTGTGACCGGTGCTGGTTCGGCCTTTTGTGCCGGTGCTGATCTCGGAAATCTTCAGACCGCCACGGCGGAAAGTCTTGGAACGATTTACGAGGGATTCCTTCGGATTGCTCGTTCAACCCTGCCGACCATTGCGGCGGTGAATGGTGCAGCAGTTGGGGCTGGTATGAATCTCGCCCTCGGGTGCGACCTGCGTATCGCTGCTCGGCGCGCCAAGTTTGATACCCGTTTCTTGCAGATTGGCCTTCACCCGGGTGGTGGCCATACGTGGATGCAGCGTCAGATTGTTGGTGTGCAAGCCGCATTCGCCACGGTGATCTTCTCTGAGGTCGTCGATGGTGCTGAGGCCGAGCGGATTGGCCTCGTGCATCGATGTGTGGAAGATGACCGCTTGATGGAAGCGGCTCGAGGACTCGCCGCAGGAGCGGCATCGGCGCCCCGTGAACTGGTCATCATCACGAAGCAGACCATTCGAGATATGGCCGACATTGACGCTCACGCTGATGCAGTTGCTCGAGAGCTTGACCCGCAGGTGTGGACGGCGAAGCAGCCGTGGTTTGAAGAGCGCATCGCTGCATTGAAGGCAAAAATTTCCTCAAAATCCTGATCGTGTGTTGATCGGCTCAGCATTGAAATTTCGCCCTTGCGAGATGGTGTAACGTCTCCTACAGGGGGAGGATTACCACCACTTCAACAAGGAGGTATCCGATGAGTCAGCGTCACAGGAATTCTGAATTCCAATTGCCGCCGAAGCAGGAGTTGCGTGCGCACGCCCACGGCGAGCGACATCGCATTCATGTTGAGCTTGACCAACTTGCCCATGTGGTGAGTTCGGGCATCGATCCAGAGGATGTGCATGAGCCGGGTGAAGCCTGGAAGCCGCTTCGCCATCATGATTCCGAGCGAGCCAAGACAAAGCTCGCGAAGGCGAAGCGAAATCGTCGCCACTGGAAGACGAAGATGTGGAAGCGGCGCACCGTGTTGCGCCAGCAGCGTATTGCTGCAATCGAGCGTCTCGCCTAGGTCAGGTTGAGGGTGAACTCGAAGGGCCGCCACCTGGCTCGTCGTGCACCCATTCGCTGAGAAGGCTGTCTGCTCGTTCCTTCCACTCTTCTGAGGTGATTGCATATCGGAGGTGGTCTTCCCAGACTCCTGCGATTTGCAGATATCGCTCGGCCGTTCCTTCATATCGAAGGCCGAGCTTCTCAACGACGCGCTTGCTGTTGGTGTTGCGCGGAACGATGCAGATTTCAATGCGGTGAAGATCGAGTCGATCGAATGCGAAGTTGAGCATGACAACGACTGCTTCGGACATGTAGGCGTGACCAGCTTTGGCTTGGTCGATCCAATAGCCGAGAGTCCCTGATTGAAGGGCTCCACGGGCGACATTGTTGAGGTTGATTTCGCCGGCAAATGTGCCGTCAACGAAAATGCCGAACGGGTAGGCCTGGTCGGCTGCGGTTTCTCGTTCTCTGGCCCGACAGCGGTTCACATAGGCAGATCGCTCGACCGCAGGGTCGGGGGCATATGCAGGGCGAAGAGGTTCCCAGCGCAACAGCCAGTCGGCGTTTCGAAGTCGTACCTCACTCCATGCTGAGAAGTCATCGTCGTTCAGAGGGCGAAGTTGGATGCGCTTGCTCGACAATGTTGGTGGATTCCATCGGTGGTGGCGCGAGCGAATCATGATGGTGTTGGGGTTCCAAGCGTGATATTCGTTGGGCTCAGGAATCGACTGATTGCAGTGAGAACGCAGACTGCACCTAGGAGGTCGCCGTCGGATGCAAGCAATCCTGGGTGGTCTTGCCGATCCGCGGCCTTGTCGGTAGCAAGTAGGCGGAAGAGTTCTTCGGCGGTGTCACGGTCGATGGCGGTCGTGGTGCACGACGAAGTGCCGCTCTCGAGTCGTGCGAGGCCGCTCCCACTCTCGCCTGAGATGATGAGGTCAACATCGGTCGGCCTGCTGATGTCGTTTCGCCGAAGCGCGTCATCGAATGAGTCGGTGATTTCGCCGATGATGTTTGTGAGTTCGGCTGGGTCGGCGTATGAGCCATGAGCAAGGCGATCGTTGATGGCAGAGAGCGCGGTGTGGAAGGTGACGGTTGAACCATCTGTTGTTACAGCGGTCGACGGGTCGCCGATCTCAAGTTTGCAGATACCGAACCCGAGTTCGCGATGTACCCAACGCCCAACTGGGTCGTCCTCTCCGGCGAGGAAGCATGCGTAGTGGGCGTGGAGACATTTCACTCCGCGGCGCGTTCCTCCGACGCCTCCTGATGGGGCTGGGCCGTCGTAATCCTCAGGAATTCGGGCCTCTCGAGACGCCTGATGGCGTTCGTGGGCGGCTGAGATGAGCGCGTCATCAATTTCTCGCTCGGCACGCCGAACGCCGCCGTCTGCTTCGAGTACCGCCACTGCGTAGGTCTCGTTGGTGCCGATGAGCCAATAGCGCGTGGGCATCGGGGTGCCGTCGTCGAGAAACGGTGCATTCTCGATCACGACGGGATCGCCGAACTTGTTTCGATGTACGACCGTAAACGGCCCCATTGGGGGGCGGCCGAGAAGCTCGGTCACCCGCTCACGATCGTCGGGATGTGAGTAGGTCACCGCCGGGCGCGAATGAGCAGAACGACGACGATCACGCCGATGACAACGGGGATGAAGCGTTTGAGCACTGCTGGTCCTGCGAGTCCTGCAACGTCGATCGGTTCGGCGGCTGGCCCCTCGATCTTGCGCACTCGTGGACGATCTGCGCCACCTGTGTCGTCGGATTGGGAGTTGTCTGAACCATCGCTTGCTGAACTCTCGTTCGCAGGTGTCTCAGTTGCTGATTCGGACGATCCAGTTTCAGTGGTTGGCTGTTCGTCAAGCATGGTGTTCAAGTTGCTTGAGAACTGGTCCATCAACTTTTTCGAAACATCACCCATGATGCCGCGGCCGAACTGGGCGACTTTTCCGCTGATGTGGAGTTCGGCGGTCACGGTGCAGCGTGTGCTCGTGGGGGAGAGGGCGGTTGCCTCTGCGGTGACATCGGCGCTTGCGTTGCCCCGGCCACCGGTGTCGCGACCAGATGCGGACAGCACTGCTTTGTAGTTGGTGTCGTCTCGCTCAACGAATTTTGCTTCACCTTTGAAGTTGGCGTTGACGGCGCCCAACTTGATTTTCACGACGCCGCGGAAGGTCTCGTCTTCGATCTCTTGAAGTTGTGCTCCTGGGAGGCACGGGGCGATTCGTTCAACGTCGCAAAGTACGGCCCATGCTTCGTCGATGGGGCGGTTTACGGTGAACTCGTTGGTGATTGTTTCAGCCATTCGTCAAGATCCTTGGTTGTGTCGATGTCGAAAGGAGACCCTGAGCAGGGTATCCGCTCAACTTGATGCTCGTACTTACGGAGCAAGGCTCTCGCACCAAAATCTCCGCTTTCGGGTAGCTCGGGCCAGAGCGAGGAGGCAATTCTGACGGGATGCCCCGGTGTGTCGTGATACAGCGCCGTCGCAATGGTTGAGGTTGACTGAGCTAACTTGCTCCATGCCTCAGAAGTGATGCCGGGTTGATCTGCGAGTCCGATGACGGCTGCATCGACGTTGAGTTGGGTGGCGATGTCGATTGCCGCTCGTAGTGAGGTTGATTGTCCCTCATCCCATCGGGGGTTGTGAACCTCATAGATGTCGTGATCAGCGAGGTCTAGGGTGACTGCGCCGGTGACGACGATGGTTGGGCCGATGTTGGCGGCGATGAGTTGGGTCAGCGCGTGTTCCCACACGGGTATTCCGCCGATGTCGGCGTGGAGTTTGTGGCTCTCGCCGGTGTAGCGGGAGCCAGCTCCTGCAGCGAGGAGGATGCCAACTGAAGGGCTGACCGATGTCATTGGGTCCATTCTTACGCCTTTTTTTCCGGCTTTTTCATGTGCTGGCGGATGGGCGAGTTGTGCAGCGCGACAAATATTACGAAAATATGACGATAACGTGTCATATCGACATCTTCGGTGTCGACTTCCAACTGGAAATTGTCATGAACCCCCGCTCAACAACAATTCCCCTGCGAATCGTGATCGCTGCCCTCGCATTCATTGCGGTCGTCGCCCACTGGAACCCCGAAACGGCGTTAGCTGGCGAATATGTGGGTGAAGACCCCGAAGTTGTTGCAGACGCGACAAGGGCCCTAGAGGCCTTTGACCGATGGGAGCGTCTCGGCGACACGATCGCCTATCTGGAATTTGTCG
>JAPOIQ010000358.1 GCA_029978815.1 bacterium | reverse complement strand
CCGATTGGACAGATTTCATTTGGATCCCTCTCCTTTGATAGACGACCATGTGTCGGCACCCTCGCCGACATCAGTCCTCATTGATCTCATTCACTATAAATGAACATCTTCACGTGCGCCAGATGCGAGAAGGATTCCTTCCGACGCGGACTCCGCCGGCGAGACCTCGTGGGCCGTCCGTGTGAATTTAACCATCGACCGCCCCACAATTGCGCGACGAATCCACCACGCGCGGAGGGCGACCGAATCGAATTGCGAGGATCTGCGTATCGATCCCTCGGATGACCCGATTGGCCGATCATGCGGTGGTTTGAGCGCGAAGAGTCCATCGCCGACCTGTGCAAGACTGCCGTTTGTTGTGCGCGTCAGCACTGCTCAAGCCGGCGATTCCCGACGCTGCTCGCTCCTGAGCGATCAGTTCCGTGCGGCCAGGCGCCGGCCGGATCGGCCGTACAAACAGCCGGATCGCGTCTGCCGCGACAAGGCACACTCGTCGAGCGTGATCCGTAGGCATCTATATGGGCGCAGCATCATCGCCGACACCTCGAACCCTCTCCTCAGCACGGACACCGCACACGCCGCGGACTGAAGGGTGGCCGGCCAGTGAACGACGACGTCGACAACTACATGGCCCGAAACACCGTCGAACGAGGATGAACGAAGACGATAGGCGATGGCGCGAACCCGCGGCCGGTTACGACAAGCTCGCCCCCACTTGCCGCTGCGGGCGCTCTTCTCGGGCCCCATCGCTTTCTGGCTGAAGCGGTTAGGAGACGTGTCTCGATGCGGAATAGCTTGCAAGCCGCACCGTTCAGTGGTTCTTGACAACCAACAGAGTGTTCTGCGAACATAAACAAAATTTGGACGCTGACGTGCTTCGTCCCAGTCGAAGTAGTTGCCTCGCCTGCCCGAGCGGCTCATGTGAGCGCCGCCGTCCCTTCATGGAGAGGAAGATCAATGACGCTGACCAACACCGAGGTTCCTGGCTTTCGCGCAGGTAAGTGGGTTCTCGACCCAACTCACAGCGAAGTAGGCTTCCACGTTCGTCACATGATGGTCTCGAAGGTTCGGGGCGCTTTTGGTGTAAAATCAGCCACTCTGATTGCGTCTGACAATCCCTTGGATTTCGTCCTCCACGCTACGGTCGACGCAGCATCCGTAAATACGAACTTGCAGATCCGCGACGACCATCTTCGATCGGTCGACTTTCTCGACGTCGCACGATTCCCGACGATGGAATTTGTATCAAGCGGCGCTCGAGTGAGCGGTGATGAGTTTCTCGTCGATGGCGAATTGACGATCCGCGATGTGACTCGGTCTATTACATTTCAGGTCGAGCTGGGCGGATTTGGCTATGACACGGACAAGGTGTATCGAGCAGGCGCTTCTGCGAAGACAACCATCGATCGAGAGGATTTTGGCCTGACCTGGAGCGCGACGCTCGAGACAGGTGGGCTTGTGGTTGGGAAAGAAGTGACGATTCTCCTGGAGTTGGAAGGTTTTCTCACCGAAGAGTGACTTGAGTGGGATGTGCTCGCACCCTGCGGATTTCATTCCGGCCAGGTTGGCTTCCAGGGTTACGACGACGTGCCCAGCTACGACCTCGATTCATTCGCTCGAGTGGTTTCGGTGTCCCCCAACACAACGATCAGGTGTGATGATCTTGCGGCCTCCGTCGAGCCAGTACGCCTGGTGCTCGTTGGGCACTCGGTGCCCAGCTGGGCTGAGGTCCCAGACATGATCCAGTCGAGCGGGTCGAGATCGAGACGCGCGGAGAACCGCTCGGTTCAATTCATCATCAAGGTCCAGCCCGCTGAAACGAATGCGCGCCAACGAGCTCAGTTGGGTCATCGACATCCATTTCATGCGGCTGAGCACGCTCAGTCACGAATCCGGCCGATCCAAGAAGTGACCGCGGGGGATGCCACGACCATGTCAGCGCGAGGGCTCTGTTGCAAAAATCGTGAAGCTTG
>JAPOIQ010000223.1 GCA_029978815.1 bacterium | reverse complement strand
GTTGCATAGCGGTTGAACAGATCAATGCCCTTTTCATCGTCCCATGCTGCAGAGCCGGTCCAGAGATCCTCGACGAGAGCTTGCTGATCTGGGTACATCGCCCCGAGAAGACCGTAAGTTACGACGAAGATCGGCCAGCCGTCGGCGCCACCCGCAATCATGCACTTGTAGCCCGCATCTTCAATTGGACCGCATGAATCGGCCAACTCGCTGAATGTCGTCGGCATGTCGACACCTGCTTCTGCGAGGATGTCCTCATTCACGAACGTCCCGCTGTAGGTCACGCGACCGAGGGTCACGCCGTATGTACCGCCGTCAAATGATGCGCTTTCAACGGCTGCATCGTCATAGTTATCCAAGAATTCGCTTCCGGAGAGATCCATGAGCAAGCCGGCCTCAATGAGCTGCTGCCAGTACGGGGGCTCTGCATCGGTCATGAATGACTGAACCGGGTTTGCGAAACCAGTGACGCTCACTGTGGTCACGTCAATATCGCTTGCTGTCAGACGAGTCTGGTTGACAGTTGGGAGGTCATCGGCATTGACCACCGAAAGGTCAATTGATACGCCCGGGTTAGCGGCTTCAAACTCTTCGTTAAATTGCTCGAAGAATTCAACACCGGATGGGTTCTGGTGGATGAGTACTCGGAGGGTTCCTTCGAGTTCGGCTGCTGGCTCTTCGGCTGCTGGCTCTTCGGCTGCTGGCTCTTCAGTCGCTGGCTCTTCACCTGCTGGCTCTTCAGCTGCTGGCTCCTCGGCGGGTTCGCTTGATTCAGCAGCGGGTTCATCCGCCGCCGACCCTGCGTCATCGTCACTTCCTCCGCAAGCTGCGGCGAGAAGTGCGAGGACCGCAACAGGTGCAATCCATTTTTTTGCCTTCATTTTCCTATTGTTCTCCTTGTTTTGGCCTGGCGTTTTATGGCTAGATTTTGCGAGCACACTACGCCAGATATTGAGAGCGCTCCCATTGTGATGAAACCTTTTCGTGCTTTTTCTCGGTAGGTACCTACTTCTCTATCGTGCTCACGTCATGCAGATGCACGGCGGATGAGTTCGACGGGCAAAACAGATGGGCTGATCGGCGTGGAGCGACCGCCAAGAATCTCGTGAAGCATTTCGACAGCCAATGACCCTGTTGCCGACACCGGTTGCTCCAACGTGGTGAGAGAGGGCTCGCTGGTCTCACCTACCGTGAACCCATCGAACCCAACGACCGCAATGTCGTCCGGCACAGAAAGTCCAGCGTCGTGAATTCGCCGTATCGCCCCTAGAGCCATCCCATCTGACGCCGCAAAGACCGCATCCGGCGAATGGTCGAGTAATTCGGACATCGCGTCGTACCCGCTGGTCTCGGAGAAATCACCAAAAGCGCGCAAGTCATTCGGAAGCGCTGAGTCAAATTCTGCAAGACCATCAATGAAGCCAGCGAGACGATCTTCGCCAGTTGATGTGTTCAGCGGCCCACCTATATATCCACAACGTTCGTAGCCATTTTCCCGAAGAAAAGAGGCTGCTTGAAATGCTCCTGCTCTGTTATCAACATCGACATAAGGGACTCCGTCGATTCCTGGTCGCCCGATCGCCACCAGAGGAAGGTCGGTTGTAGCGATCTTCCGCATGAGTGAATTCCCCGGTCGAGTTGCGGTCACGATGACTCCATCGAGGAACCCCGACTCGACAACCCTCGGCGACACTTCCCGTTCTTCCTCTTCTGATTCGAAAAGAAAAAGGGTCAATGTTGACGAGATCTGTTTTGCGCCAAGGGTCACGCCCTGAATCAATCGCGCGAAGTACGGATCTTCAAACAAGTTACTAACGTGACTCGGAATGACAAGCCCGATGACCCCGGTACGGTTAGATGCAAGGGAGCGAGCAGCTGCGTTAGGTGCATAACCGGTCTGGGAAATTACCGCCTCGACGCGAGCCCTCACCTCGGGGCGCACACTCGACTCATTGTTAATTACCCTTGATACCGTCGACCGCGAGACACCGGCAAGAGCTCCAACATCTTCCAGCGTTAGTCGTGCCATTGTGCCTCCCCCTCCCTGACAGTTGTATGAGCGCTCCCACAGAGTGTATTTCTGCCGACGTGAGTCTGTCAACATTGTAGAAACATAGATTTCTCAGGGAAACAACATTTTTGGCGACTATTGTTCTTTCATTATTGGGAGCGCTCTATCGTTGGCGCTTCCAATGTCGTACTGTTAAACCGGACACTTAATCGCCAAATCTCCGCCTTTCAAAAACACGCTCGCCACCAAACCATGCCTTTCATCGCCATCACCGGTAGCTACACCAACGACGATTCATCTTCACCGAAGATCTACACAGTTGATGACTCCGGCAATCTTGCACCCACCTACATCTCTGGCGAGGTTTCACAGCCATCTCATTTGACGTATTGCCTGGCCAACGAGACGCTTTACGCGGTTAGCGAAATCGACTCACCTGGCTCGCTCGTCGCACTGCGGATGGGGGATACCTCACTTATAGAAATTGATCGAGTACCAAGTTTCGGGAGCTTTCCGTGCTTCGTCGAATGCGATAGCGAGCATGTTTATGCTGCAAATTACGGATCAGGGGATCTCGTTCGTTACAAGATCCGGCCAGATGGAACGTTCGGGCCCAACACATGGCACCTCACTCTCTCGGGCGACGGGCCCCACGCCCGCCAAGATTCGTCTCATCCGCACTGTGCTGTTCTTGGGCCGGAAAACTCACTTCTCTACGTCTGCGACCTAGGGACTGATGAACTTCTGGTGTTCGACAACGAAGGTCGCCCAGACGTCGGTCAACTAGGCCTTGACCAGGTCATCCAGATGGAGCCCGGTTCAGGCCCCCGGCACCTCGTGTTTCATCCAACCGATCCGGTTCTGTTTGTCGTCTGCGAACTCAACAACACCCTCGAGGTGCTCGTCGCCGACTCACATTCCAACAGTCTTATCCGACATCAAGCCGTGTCCGTCCTCTCGAAGGCACCTTCGACCCCAAACCTTGCAGCCGCAATTCGTGTGCATCCATCTGGCGAACGGGTATATGTCTCGAATCGAGGAGACAACAGCCTGTCAACATTCCGATATGACAAGTCGTCAAAGCGGTGTGAACTCATCGAAAGAACTCCGTGTGGGGGATCCGACCCTCGGGACTTCGTTCTCGACCCCTCGGGATCGTGGATACTTGTTGCCAATCAATCCTCCAACACCATCTCCCGCCTTGAGTTAGCCCCCCAAACACTCGTTCCACAAAACCCGCAAGTTGTTGCCGAACTTTCCAGCCCAACATGCATCATCCTTTTAGAAAGCCCCTCATGAACTCACCTTCGGAACAGATCGTCGTAACAGGCGCAAGCGGCCGACTCGGACTTGCCGTTGCCCCCCTGCTCGAGGGTCAGTCTTACCGCGTTGTCTGCACCGACATCGCTCCCCCGCCTGCCTCAACAGCACACTTCATCACTGCG
>JAPOIQ010000087.1 GCA_029978815.1 bacterium | reverse complement strand
CTTTAGATTCGATGTGCTGCATAAACGCGTTCACGGTCGCAAGCGGGTTCATCAGTCAAACGATATGTCATCTGCGCGCAACGTCACGCATGACACACATGACCGCTCTAAGTTTTGCGTCGTGCAACGAACCCCACCCGCCGCCCTCACAGGCGTCCACCTCATTTCGACCTGGTTCATGGTCGGGCTGATCTGGACGATCCACACGGTGCACTATCCGTTATTTGCACATGTTGGTTCCGATTCGTACGTCGAATTTCAAGCGTCGCACGTCGACCGCATCGGAAAACTTTTGCTCGTACCTTGGGCTGCTGAAGGCGCAACGGCGCTCCTCCTACTTATCTGGGCCTGGCGTCAGCGAGACCAAGCGCTCCTGCCACCGCTTGTCATCGGTGGGTTGGCAATGGGGGTTGTCCTTGTGGTGAGTGGCTTTTTCTCTGCTCCTGCTCACGCCGATCTTGCGAATGGATTTATTCCCGAAGTTCACGATCGCCTGATGAAAGCAGATCTCGTTCGCACTTTGGCATGGACGTTACGAGGAGTGACCGCCGCGTGGGTCTCTGCTGTGATCTGGAAGCGGCGAACAGCGTGATTCTCGAGAATTGGGGTTCGACCGAGGAGGAAACCCGCCTCGAACTTCCTGGAGACGAACTCGTACCTCGGCCGGCGTTCAGTGCAACACGGTCGATCTCGATCGCCGCTCCGACGTTCGATGTCTTTCCTTGGATTGCACAACTTGGCCTTGGTCGTGCGGGCTGGTACAGCTACGACATCATCGATAATTTCGGTCGCCGAAGCGCGACAGAACTCCACCCAGAGTGGGCCGTCTCATCGGTTGGCGACATTGTCCCCGGTGGACCGATCAATTTCGTTGTCACCCACATCGATACACCGCACCATCTCGTCATGTCACTCCATAGGCGTCGGGCGATGAAACGATTTTCATTCACACTCGCATATGTCCTTCGCGAGATGCCTGAGGGCACTCGGTTGGTCTCTCGGGTGAGGTCGGCCCTCCATGTTCCACTCGGTGCACCGTTATTGAAATCAACGCTTGGTCCGGGCGATGGTGTCATGTTGCGTCGACAATTGCTGGGGTTGAAGGAACGAGCAGAGTCTCATCGCCGGTAATTGCCCACACAACCCGACTCTCTAGGGTTCGAATATGGAAATTGCGGGAAACACGGTGTTCATCACTGGCGGAGCTTCTGGCCTGGGAGCCGCCACTGCTCGCCACCTTTCGTCGCTCGGTGCTCGTGTCGGGGTTCTTGATCGTGATGTGGCGAAGGGCACGGAGGTCGCCAGCGAGATTGGTGGGGTATTC
The DNA here is from genome assembly GCA_029978815.1 of bacterium. Lineage (GTDB taxonomy): Bacteria > Actinomycetota > Acidimicrobiia > Acidimicrobiales > Ilumatobacteraceae > Casp-actino5. Next base: position 4,462 of record JAPOIQ010000087.1, on the reverse strand, counting down.
GCGGAGAGCGACGTGTCATCTGCAGAGTCACTAGAGGCCGCGTTCGCTCATCTTGTCGAACAACTTGGCGCACCTCGAATTGCGGTCGCTTGTGCAGGAGTTGGAGCAGGAAAGAAAGTCATCGGCCGCAATGGCCCCCACCCGCTCGATGAGTTTGAGCGCATTGTGAACATCAATCTCATTGGGGTGTTCAACATCGTTCGCCTCGCTGCGTGGGCAATGCATGATCTTGACCCTGTCGGGCCCGATGGCGAACGTGGCGTCATCGTGACAACCGCATCGATTGCAGCAACTGATGGCGTCGATGGTGGCGTGTCATATTCCGCATCAAAGGGTGGTGTTCTTGGCATGACGTTGCCACTCGCCCGTGACCTCGCACCTTGGGGTATTCGTGCCGTTTCGATCTCGCCAGGATCATTCGATACCCCACTTGTCGAAGGGATGCCAGATGCGTATGCAGAGCAGATGGCAGCAACCACCCCGTTCCCTCCACGGTTCGGGCAAGGCCCCGAGTACGCACAGTTGTGCGCTCACATCATTTCGAACCCAATGTTGAACGGTTCCGATATGCGTATCGATGGTGGGATGCGAATGGCCCCATCTCGATTGAGGTAACTGCGATGGGTGACATGAACCTGCTCGATCCTCGAGCGATCGATGACCCTCACGGCTACTTCCGTGAGTTCCGTGATGGTGGACCCATCCAGTGGAGTGACCGGCATCGAGCCTGGATTGTCATCGGTCATCCCGAACTCAATGCAGCATTTCGCGATTCGCGGTTGTCAACCGAACGCATGTCGAGTTTCCGAGAACGCCTGAGCGGTCCTCGAGCCGAGGCGCTTTCGATGGCGATTGACTTACTCGACGGTTGGATGCTGTTTCACGAGCCTCCTGAGCACACTCGGTTGCGCGGGCCGCTCGCACGGTCGTTCACTCCTCGGTCGGTCAATGCACTCGAAGATCGTGTTCAACAAATTGTTGACGATCTGCTTGACAACATGGCCGCCACCTCCGGGGGTGACCTCGTTGAAATGCTCACCCATCCACTTCCTGCAGCGGTCATTGCCGAGTTGTTCGGCGTGCCTATCGATGAACGTGACTGGCTCGCGGACTGGTCGGAAAAATTTGGGGTCGTCGTGTTTGGAGCGGTCGGTCGAGACGACTACGACGATGTCGCCCGTGAAGCTGGCGCTGAATTAGAAGGTCGCCTTCAACCGCTCTTTGATCGTTATCGCTCCGAACCTGAAGACAATTTGTTGTCTCTGCTACTCGCTGAAGAAAACGAAGTCGACGGCCTCACTCAAATTGAGCTTCTCGGAGCCTGCTCGCTCTTACTGTTCGCTGGGCATGACACAACGGCTTCGCTTCTCGGGTCAGCAACCGTTGCGTTGTGCCGAAATCCTGAGGCGCGCTCCGCATTCGCTGCGCTTGAAGGAGATGCTCTTGACACAGCTGTTGAGGAACTTCTCCGTTTTGAGGCACCCGCAAAAGCGATGATGCGAACTGTCGCCGAGGATCACGAACACGCAGGAGTCGAGATGCGAAAAGGGCAGTCGGTGTTCTTCAATATTCTCGCTGCGAACCGAGATGGACGAGTCTTTGATGCGCCCGATGACATCGTCCTTGATCGCAATCCGAATCCTCATCTCACCTTTGGGTTCGGCCACCACTTTTGCCTCGGTGCGGCCCTTGCACGACTTGAGGCGAAGGCCACGTTGTCGTCGCTCTTTCAGCGGTTTCCCAACCTCCGTCTTGCTGGTGACCCAACGTGGCGTCCAACGATCAGCGATCGATCGCCAAAGTCAATTCCGCTGTCGTGGTGACAGCATTCACGCACGTTCACCAATCGCTCTTCGCACGGTTTCATGATTTGGCTGTTACCGTTCCATGCACTGATCGGGACTTCCGGTTGGTGGGTTCGCAAAACGGGATGTAGTTCCTCCGGTCATCGTGAGCCATCCCTCCCCCATATGAACTAGTCGGCCTTGCGCTGATCACACAACACTCGCGCCCACCATTACTGGAGCTTTTCCCATGACTTTGATCGATTCTGACCCGCGCGCCCTCACCTTTGAGAGCCTCGGCGTACCTGACTTCATCTGCCGTGCACTTTCCGAACGCGGAATTGACGAGCCATTTGCGATTCAACGTGTCGCTATCGCCGACATCCTTCAGGGCAACGACGTCTGTGGCGCCGCACCAACCGGATCAGGCAAGACGCTTGCGTTCGGAATCCCGCTTGTCGCAATGACACCGAGGGGCAGTTCTCGCCGCCCAAAGGCCCTTGTGTTGTCGCCAACTCGTGAACTTGCCGACCAGATCGCCACCGAGATGGAGACGCTCTCGCGCCGTACCTCAATCACCACTGTCTATGGCGGTGTTGCATACGGCAAGCAGGTGAACTCACTGAAGCAGGGCACGGACATTCTCGTTGCGTGCCCGGGCCGCCTTGAAGATCTCATGGAATCTGGTTCGGTCATCCTTGATGACATTGAGCGAGTCGTCATCGATGAGGCCGACCGCATGGCTGACATGGGCTTTTTGCCTGCGGTGCGTCGAATTCTTGATGCTGCAACCTCTCGCACTCAAACGATCTTGTTCTCCGCAACTCTTGATGGCGATGTCGCGCATCTCGTGAAGCACTATCAGAATGATCCCATTCGTCATGAGGTTGTGCCTGAGCACAACAGCGTTTCAATCGCAGATCATCGTTTTTGGACGGTTGCTCGTGATGAGCGAGTGAACATCCTCGCATCGACTGTTGCTGCTGCGTGGCCAACGATCGTGTTCTGTCGCACCCGTCACGGCGCAGATCGCCTCACAAAACAACTTGAGCGTGACGGCATCAAAGCGGTGTCAATTCATGGTGGCAAGAGCCAGCCCCAGCGGACGCGGGCGCTCGCGGATTTCACCGAACACCGTGCTCATGCGCTCATTGCAACCGATGTTGCAGCTCGCGGTATTCACGTTGATGATGTCACCTCTGTTGTTCACTTCGATCCACCAGAAGATCACAAGGCCTACATTCACCGCTCAGGACGCACGGCCCGCGCCGGACAGGGCGGAGTTGTGGTGTCACTTATTGAGCCCAATGGCCGCCGTGCCGCCCGCCGCATGCAGCGAGAGGTAGGCATCGACGTCGAAATCGTTGACCCAGATGTTGCTTCGATCAGCTCCTTTGGCGATGCCTCAGCAACTCTTGCACCTGCACGTGTTGAACGCGAGAGGTCACAACCTTCGAAGTCACGCCAGCGCAACCAGTCAAAGAAGTCTGGTGGCTATTCATCGGGCAAGCGTCGTGACTCATCTCGAGGTGATAGCGCGTCTTCAAAACGGGATGCACGCAAGCCACATCGCGGCCAGGGTCCTCGTCAAGATGACCAACGCTCAGAATCACGCCGGAGCGACTCGGGTGACAGTCCTCGTCGCGATGATGGTCGCCGCAGTGAGCCCCGCCGGTCTGAAGGCGGCGATTTCGCTCGTAGCGATCGCAGTGGCCGTCGCCAAGATGGCGCTGGTCGCCAGGATGGATCTGGCCGAAATCGCAACAACGCGAATGTCGGCAAGGGACGTAACTCGTCTGGTGGACACCGCAAGGGACAGTCTGCGGGTTCACGCAGTTCAACTCGCCGCGGGTGATACGACTCGCTGAGTAACCGAGCAACTCTTCGGCTCAACGCCGAGGTGCGACGTTTCACTAGGGTCAAGTCGTTGGACGTTAAACCCATCGGAGGTGGTCCTGTGAACCCGACTGACATTCCAGAAGTGCTCACGCAAGAGTTGCGCGAGACATTTTCATCACTTGCCGTCGCAACAATCACCCATCAGCTGCAAGGTCGAGGAATTCAACACTCGTTCCTGAGCGGGTTGAAGCCTCTGCTCCCGAACCAGCGGCTTGTCGGAAGGGCCCGAACTCTGCGCTATGTCGCCTTGCGCGAAGACCGGTTACCGGAATTCTCCGCAGGTCAGAATGCTCAGCGCAGCGTCGTCGAAGCCGTTACCGATGGTGATGTCATCGTCATCGAAGCGCGAGATGTGCCTGACGCTGGAACTGTTGGAGACATCTACGCTCTGCGGGCATTTCATCTCGGAGCGGTTGGCATCATCACCGATGGAGCGATTCGAGATACTGGCGCAATTGCTGAACTCGGTCGGCCTGTGTATCACCGCGCATCACACGGCGCCACGTGGGGAAGACGTCATATGCCGTTCAGCTACGACGAGCCGATCACCTGCGCAGGGGTGTTTGTCGAACCCGGTGACATCATTGTCGGCGACGACGATGGCGTTGTCGTCGTTCCTTATGCGATCGCAGCCGACGTTGCCTCAGCGGCGAAGGCACAGGAACATCGAGAGGCATTCGCGATTGAGCGAGTTCGGGCAGGCGAGTCACCACGAGGGCTTTTCCCGTTGTCTGAGGAGCGTCGACCCGACTACGAGGCGTGGTCTCAACAGCAGCGGG
>JAPOIQ010000247.1 GCA_029978815.1 bacterium | reverse complement strand
GTGGTTTGGCGTGTCGACGCCGCAACCTGGGTAGCGATTTTCATGCCAAGTTCCGCCGACATCATCGTTCTTTTCGTAGAGATGCCAGTCAAGCCCAGCGACGTCGAATTGGTGAGCGAGGCATAGCCCTGATGCGCCGGCACCGATAATCGCAATGCGTGGTCGCCGGTTGGTTGTGGAGGTGATCTTCCTCGGCGCAGCTTCGGGGGAGTACCCGAAGTCTTTGCGGATCATCGGCACATATTCCGGTGGAACCTCTTCTCCGAGAAAGAACGACAACATCTTGCCGAATGTGTCGGCGCCTGGGTCGCTCACCGCAGCCTCAGTTGCGCCCGACAGGAGCCAGTCGCGGACTGCGTTCTTAATGAACTCAGCAGTGTCTTCGCTGAATCCGGCCATCGGGTCGGCTACCAGGCGGACATCTCGTTGTGGCTGCATCTCGTCACTCAGCCATTTCTCGTCGCCAGTGAGATGGAACAAACACGCAACGAGTACTCGAAGATCGGCTGTGGCGAGGGCTTTGTCGACGGCCTCAGCGGAATGTTGGACGGAAGATGTCATGACATGATTAAATCTAGTACGCACTAGAAAAGTCAAGTCCAAAGAAGCGTGTCGCACCTCACCGAGGCCGTCCTATGAAGAAATCTGATCGAACTCGCCAAGAAATCCTCGATGCAACCGCATCTTCGCTGGCGACCGTCGGCTACACCGCAACAACGGTTAAGTCGATTGCTGAATCAATCGGAATGCAGGACGCATCGATCTACTACCACTTTGCGTCAAAAGATGAACTGGTTGGGCAAGTGCTTGATATCGGCACCTCGCTTGCAGTGGATGCCGTCGATAGGGCCCTGGCTGAACTGACTGATCTCAAGGATCCGCGTGAAGCACTGCGGGTAGCGATTATCGCCCATGCAGAAGCGGTTCTTGGCGGTGGCGATTATCCGCGTGCAAACGTCAGAAGTTTTGGCCAGTTGCCACCTGAGCTCGTCTCGCGTCATCGAAAGGGGCACCGTGATTACGGTCAGATTTGGATGCAGCTGATAAATGACGGAGTTGAATCGGGGGCCCTTCGAGGTGACCTCAACCGTTCAGTTGCTCGGCTTATCATCATCGGAGCGCTGTGTTGGGCGATCGAATGGTTCGATACCGGCGAGGAAGTTTCCGCCGCAGATGTGGGGGAGCATGTCTTTCAGATGGTGGTATACGGATTATCAGCCGACCAACCGCAACAGCACGCCGTTTCGGTCTGAGGTCTAGCCATCAAGTAGATAAAGAGCAGGGGGGAACATCTATGCAGCTGTCACCGCAGTCGACCAATCTCGCTGAACTCGCGCGATGGTCTTGTGAAACATATTCAGAGGTCGTAGCAATACGCGATGGAGACACATCGTTGACCTATGCCGAACTCGGCGAGGTGACGAAGAAGGCTGCGGCCGCAATGATCGCTGCTGGAGTTGGCCCCGGAGATGTTGTTGCAATCTGGGCCCCCAACTGTTGGCAGTGGCTCGTGGCATCAATGGGTATCTCGCGCGCCGGTGCGGTAGTGCTTCCAGTTAACACACGGTTCAAAGGCGCAGAGGCCGCTCACGTGTTGAACACCGCTGAAGCGCGCATCGTGTTCATCGTCGACGGGTTCCTTGACACTGATTACAGCGGCATGCTCGCCGCTCAAGAACTTCCCTCCGTTCAAAAGGTCATCGATCTCTCAACCTCGGCGTTCGATGATTTCTTAGCAACTGGTGACGAAGCGCTCTTCGATGAGGTCGAAGCCCGTACCGATGCCGTGACCTACGACGACGTCGGTGCGATCATGTTCACCTCTGGCACAACAGGGCACCCGAAGGGTGTGCTCGTTCGAGGTGGAGCGATGGTTCGCTCATTTAGCGGGTGGGGCGCCGCGATGGATGTTCGCCGAGGCGATCCGTATCTCATTGTGAACCCGTACTTTCATGCGTTCGGATTCAATGGCGGCATCGTCATGTGCTTGCTGTTCGGTGCAACAAACATTCCTTTCCCGGTGTACGAACCGGTCGCGGTGATGCAGATCATCGAGCGCGAACAGGTAGCGATCTTTCCTGGCCCTCCAGCGCTATATCAGGGTCTGCTCAACCACCCTGATCTCGACAACTACGACGTGTCATCACTTCGGGGCTGCATCACCGGTGCGGCATCGATTCCGGTTGAGATGATCGAGGCGATGCGCACCCGACTCGGCTTCAAGGACATCTCAACCGCCTATGGCATGACGGAAACGTCGGGCATTGTGACGTACACCCTCAACGGTGACCCTGATGAACTCGTATCGAACACCTCTGGCTGCGTGATCGATGACGTTGAGGTTCGCATCGTCGACGAAGAAGGAAATGACGTGCCTCGTGGTGAGCCAGGGGAGCTGCTCGTTCGCGGATATCAGGTGACACCCGGTTATCTGCTCGGCGATGGCGGCGTTACGAAAGCAACAGATGACAACGACTGGCTACATACCGGCGACGTCGTCGTGATGAATGAACTCGGGTACATCGACATCACCGATCGCATCAAAGACATGTACATCGTTGGTGGTTTCAACGCCTATCCGGCGGAGATCGAACGAATGATGGTCGAACATCCAGACATCGGAATCGCGTCGGTCATCGGTGTGCCGGAGGCTCGCTTAGGTGAGGTTGGAGCAGCATTCGTCGTGCGAGCCCCTGGCAGCACCATCACCGAAGAGACCGTCATCGCGTGGTGCCGCGAGGAAATGGCGAACTACAAGGTCCCTCGGCACGTGTGGTTTGTCGATACCTTGCCACTCACTCCGTCGAACAAAGTGCAGAAGCCTGTGCTTCGTGAGTGGGCCGCTGAACGCATGGCGTGAGTTGCCGTTGGTGAATCCGACTCTGGGGCGATTGACCCCTGCAAGTACCGTTCAGACCACATCGCAGTAAGGGGGAATGACAATGGCAGGACGTGTAGCAGGCAAGGTCTCGATCGTGACCGGAGGTGCCTCTGGTATTGGGCGGGCATGCTCGATGTTGCTCGCAGCTGAGGGCTCAACGGTCGTGGACACCGACATTCAAGACGAAGCCGGAGCAGCTGTCGTCGCAGAGATCGAAGCAGCCGGTGGCTCGGCGTCGTACCTTCATCACGACGTCAC
>JAPOIQ010000074.1 GCA_029978815.1 bacterium | reverse complement strand
CCACTTGATGAGGCACTTGTTGACATCGCTCTTGATCTTTCAGGACGTCCATTCGTTCATTGGAATGTTGAGATTCCAGAAGTACTTCCTTTGGGAAATCCGCCATTTGATCCGCAACTCGCCGAGCACAGCATTAGTTCTTTTGCAACAGCAGCTTCAATGACCTTGCATGTTGAGTTGATACGCGGTCGTAACGCTCATCACATCATCGAAGCGACGTTCAAGGGGCTGGCCCGCTCACTTCGTGACGCTGTCCGTGTCGAGGGGGGATCTGTGCCGTCGACAAAGGGCGTGCTGTGAACACTGATGCGATTGTGAGACCTGTATGACGGTTGCCGTCATCGACTACGGAATTGGGAATCTTCACTCTGCGCAGAAAGCTCTTCGATTGTTGGGTGCCGACGCGGTGCTCACAGATTCGCCCGATGTCATCGCAACTGCGGCAGCGGTTGTGCTGCCCGGAGTGGGAAATTTCGGGGCGTGTATGAATGCCGTCCGTGACCGTGGTCTCGACCTCGCCGTTGAAGCTGTGATCTCTAGCGGAAGGCCGTTTCTCGGTATCTGCGTCGGAATGCAAATGCTCTTCGACAGTTCTGAGGAGGCCCCGGGAGTGGCCGGGATGGGGATCATCCCTGGTGCCGTTCGCTATTTGCCTGATCACGTTCGTCGTCCGCAAATGCAATGGAATGAACTCATCGTAAGCGTTGACGATCCTGTGCTCTTGCGTGCAGGCGATCCTCAGTGGGTGTATTTCGTTCACTCGCTGGCAGGCCAGCCTTCGAACGCGGCTGACATAGTGGCGACAGTCGAGTACGGCGGCACCGTGGTTGCAGCCTGTCGGCGAGACAACGTTCTTGCAATGCAGTTCCATCCCGAGAAGTCAGGAAGTGCCGGATTGGCGATGTTGCATCGTTGGCTCACTGCAGAGGGAGTTGTCTCGTGAGGCTTTTCCCTGCGATTGACCTCCTTGACGGGAACGTCGTCCGCCTAGCACAAGGCGAGTACGGAGACTCGACCAAATACGGTTCTGATCCGCTTGCTGTAGCCAAGTCATTCGTTGAATCTGGCGCTGAGTGGATTCATATCGTCGACCTCAATGCCGCAAAAGGTGATGGCCCAGTGAACCGGGCAGTGATTTCAGCAATTGCAAGAGAATTCGGCTCAGATGTCATGGTGCAGACCGGAGGAGGAGTTCGATCGCTCGAAGATGTTCAGCGGCTGCGTGATACGGGGATTACCCGAGCGGTGATGGGTTCGGCAGCAATTCGACAGCCCGAACTTGTCGAAATCTGTTCAAAAGAATTGCCAATTGCGGTCGGCCTAGACCACCGCAATGGATACGTAGCCCTTGAAGGGAGGACTGAATCGTCATCGGTACACCTCAATGAGGCGCTTGGACGGTATCCGACAGCAACTGCATTCGTAATCACCGATATCTCCCGAGATGGCATGCTGGCTGGCCCAGACCTCGAGGGATTAGCTGAGGCCGCTCGGGCCACAGGTATCCCAGTCATCGCAAGTGGGGGAGTGTCATCACTTGAGGACCTCCGCGCGCTTGCAGCGATCTCGGGTCTGGGCGGTGTTATCGCCGGGAAAGCTATTTACGAAGGCCGTTTCTCAGTTGCCGACGCCATCGAGGTGCTGAGATGACTGATCGTGTTGCACGCGTCATCCCATGTCTTGATGTGACAGAGGGCCGGGTTGTCAAAGGAATCAATTTCGTCGGTTTGCGCGATGCGGGAGACCCAGTCGAGCTTGCTCAGCAGTACAACGAACAAGGCGCGGACGAACTCGTCTTTCTCGATATCACGGCTTCGAGTGACAACCGTGCGACGACCATTGAGATGGTGGAGCGAGTGGCTGAACAAGTGTTTTTACCGTTCACTGTTGGCGGTGGAATCCGAACTCTTGATGATGCACGACGAATGTTGCGTGCGGGTGCCGACAAAGTGAGTGTCAATACGGCTGCAGTTGAACGCCCCGAGTTGATCGCCGAAATTGCTGATGTGTTTGGAACCCAATGTGTGGTGTGTGCGATAGACGCCAGGCGTTCGTCGACGGGGTCATTCGAGGTGTTTCTACATGGGGGCCGAACACCGACGGGAATTGATGCCGTTGCGTGGGCGACAAGCGCAGTGGAGATGGGGGCTGGTGAACTACTCGTGACCTCCATGGACCGAGACGGCACTCGTGAGGGATTTGATCACGAGTTAAACACCGCGATCTCAGAGCAGGTGAATGTTCCGGTGATTGCGAGTGGAGGTGTTGGAAACCTTGACCACCTTGCTGACGGCGTCCTTCATGGAAATGCTGATGCGGTGCTCGCGGCGTCTATTTTTCACTTCGGCGAATACACGATTGCAGATGCGAAGCAAGTAATGACAGAACGCGGAATACGTGTCCGCCCAGCTGTCCTCCCTGACTAGGTCGGTGGAAATCCGGCGCGGTACCGTCATCACCATGGCAATCCCTGAAGAAAAGATGGAGTATCGGCGGCTTGGAGCAACCGGCCTCAAAGTGAGCGTTCTTTCATATGGCTCATGGGTGACGTTCGACACTCAGATGGCCGATGATCCGGCGCTCGAGTGCATGCAGGCTGCTCATGATGCTGGGTGCAACTTCTTCGACAATGCCGAGTCGTACGCCGGCGGCCGTAGCGAGTCGATCATGGGTCGGGTATTTCGAGATCTTGGATGGCCACGATGGTCGTACGTCGCAACGACCAAGCTGTACTGGGGAATTCATGGCGATGACCCCAACATGCGAAATACCCTCAACCGGAAGTATCTGATGCAAGCAATTGACGCATCGCTTGAGCGGCTCCAAATGGATTTTGTCGACGTTGTGTACTGCCACCGCTCGGATCCGAACACCCCGATGGAAGAAACCGTGTGGGCCATGAGCGACATGGTGTCAAGCGGCAAGGCACTGTATTGGGGGACGAGCGAATGGTCGGCTGATGAGATTCGTCACGCCATAGCGATCGCTCAGCAACATCATTTACATGCTCCTGTGACTGAACAGTCTCAGTACAACCTGTTGGAACGTCGAAAGGTTGAGCGTGAATATCGCCGCCTGCACGCGGACACGGGCTATGGCAACACGATTTGGAGTCCACTTGCCTCCGGTCTTCTCACCGGTAAGTACAGCGACGGTATTCCCGAGGATTCGCGTGCCGCTCTGTCAGGTTACGAATGGCTCCGTTCTCGAATGAGTGACGAAGCAGCACTCGCTCGTATTGAGCGGTTGAGGCCAATCGCCGACCGCCTCGGATGCTCGATTGCGCAGTTGGCGATTGCTTGGTGCACCCTGCATCCAATGGTGTCGACGGTGATCACCGGAGCAAGCCGGGCGGCACAAGTTACAGAGAACTTTGCGGCACTCGACGTCATTCCGCTCTTGACTCCAGATGTTGCTGAGGAGATCACGTCGGCAATCGGCTGATCATTCAAGTCTCAACCACAAGTTAAGGGTTGCGAGCGAACGGTCACGCACCAACTGCGTGGTAACCACCATCGACATGGATGATCTCTCCGGTCGTCGCAGGGAACCAATCTGAGAGCAGTGCGACGCAAGCTTTTGCGACGGGAATCGGATCGTTGACGTCCCAACCGAGGGGTGAACGACCATCCCATGTGTCCTCAAAGAGAGCAAAGCCCGGAATCGACTTTGCTGCCATTGTTCTCACCGGACCAGCGGCAACAAGGTTGCAGCGGATCTGCTGCGAGCCGAGTTCCTTCGCCAGGTACCTGGAAAGACTTTGCAACGCAGATTTGGCGACCCCCATCCAGTTGTACGCCGGCCAGGCCTGAGAGTTGTCGAAATCGAGCCCGACGATCGAACCACCATCAGTCATCAAAGGCACAAACGCATCTGCGAGCGTTTTGAGCGAATAGGTCGAGATGTGCATAGCGGTTGCAACGTCCTCCCAGGGAGCTCCAAAGAAGTCGTCGCCAAGGCAGGAGGCAGGAGCAAAACCGATGGCATGCAACACGCCATCAACACGCCCCCACTTCGCTTGAACCGCCGACCGAACAGCATCAACGTGCTCGGGAACGGTGACATCAAGTTCCAACACTTCAATCTCGGGATCAATTTTTCGAGCGGTGCGCTTGGTAAGTGATAACGCCCGCCCCGCTCCCGTGAGAATGATGTTCGCGCCCTCGGCTTTGGCTATTTGGGCTACCCCGAACGCGAGTGATGCATCGGTGAGGACGCCCGTAATCACGAGATTTTTGCCGTCAAGAATTCCCATGCCTGCAACGTAGCCGACACTGCTAATCGCAGTTGGTCTTCCCGGTTTTGCTACCGCTCAGCCTCGTCAAGTGTTTAAGTGTGTGGGAATCATCACATTCTTGTGCGAAACTGGCCGCGTGAGAGTAGGAATGATCGGGGGAAGTGGTCCCGCAGGAACAGCGTTGGCCGCGCGCCTTGCCAGTGTGGGCTACGAATGTGTCATCGGCTCGCGCTCGAAATATCGGGCGATGGAAGCGCGCGATCGTGCCATTGAGGGTCATCCGGAGCTCGCTGCACTTCTTGGCTACGGTGATAACGAGGCGGCTGCTGATTGCGACCTCGTCGTCATCGCTACGCCGTGGGATTCGGCGGCAACGACCGCGAAAGAATTCGAGGACCAATTGCGAGGGAAGGTCCTAGTGAGCATGGCAAATGCTCTCGTAAAAGTTGGTCCAGAATTCCAACCACTCGTGCCACCTCGGGGCAGCGTCGCAGCGCACGTTCAGGCCGCGCTGCCGCAAAGCCGAGTTGTTGCAGCATTTCATCACCTGCCCGCCAAAGAACTTGGGCACCTTGGCGAGCCAATCGACTCCGATGTCCTGATTTGCGGCGACGACCCGAATGCGGTTGAAACCGTGAGCGAGATGGTGCGGAAAATTCCAGGTTGTCGACCGCTTGATGCTGGAGAACTTTCGAATGCGACTGCGATTGAGGCATTTACCGCCGTGTTGCTGCAGCTCAATGTTCGCTACCGAACACGAGTAGCGCCAAAACTTACGGGCATTCGCAGCGCAGACGCTCCAAACTGAGGATCACTAATGTCGCTGATGCTGTACGACACTGCTCGTCGTGAGGTTGTTTCGTTTGACCCGCCGAAGCAGGTTCTCATGTACGTCTGTGGAATCACGCCCTATGACGCGACCCACTTAGGTCACGCGTCAACGTTTCTTGCATACGACGTTCTGATTCGGCGCCTCATTGATCTCGGACACGACGTGAAGTGTGTGAGAAATGTGACCGACGTCGATGACCCGCTCTTTGCTAAGGCCCGCGAACTTGGGGTGCATTATCTCGACCTTGCCGCTGGAGAAGAGGCCCGCTTCAACGACGACATGGCAGCGCTGAACGTCCTGCCTGTTGCAGCGGCTCCTCGGGCATCATCGGCGATTCCCGATATCCGGAAATTCATCCAAGCGGTTCTTGACGCAGGACATGCCTATGTCAGCGGAGACTCCGTGTATTTCGATGTGAACTCGTACGAGACGTTTGGTGAGGTCAGCGGGTATTCCATTGAGGAAATGCATCGCCTCGCGACGTTGCGTGGCGGCAATGTTGACGATCCTCAGAAACGACATCCACTTGATTTTGTGTTGTGGCAGCCCTCTGCTGCGGATGAGCCTGCATGGGAGACACCTTGGGGTCCTGGCCGTCCGGGTTGGCATGTCGAGTGCAGCGCACTTGCGCTTCGCGAACTTGGCGAACATGTTCACTTGCACGGCGGGGGAGCAGATCTCATTTTCCCGCACCACGAATGTGAGCGAGCCCAATCCGAATCTGCAACAGGTATTGAGTTTGTTGATCACTGGATGCACACAGCGCTGATTTCTAAAGATGGCGAGAAAATGTCGAAGAGTCTCGGCAACCTTGTCTTTATCGACGCCTTGCGGAAAGAATGGGATCCGAGGGCGATACGACTTGGCATTATTTCGCACCACTACCGCACTGAGTGGGAGTGGAGTGACGACCTCATGCCAACTTCGATGGAGCGCTTCCGGCGATGGGCGGCAAGTGTCGAGGCCGCTGAGAACGAATCCGTTCTGGCAGCCGTCCGTCAGGCACTCGATGATGATCTCAATACCCCCTTAGCGTGCGACCTCATTGACGCAGCAGTCGCAAATGGCGAAAGTGCGGCTGCGTCCTCCGCATTGTTGGGAATCGAACTTCACTAGAAGTGGTCTCGTGTTGGCCTCGACTCCGGCTCGTAGACTTCGGGATCTATGTCATTGCTCACGGTCACCCTTCCTGACGGCTCCTCTCGGGAACTCGAGCATGGATCGACAGTGTTT
>JAPOIQ010000029.1 GCA_029978815.1 bacterium | reverse complement strand
CTGCACGGCGGCGCGAACAATGGCTCGTAGGAGCGCCGGTCGAGCCGGCACGGCCGCACCCCCGCCCTTGCGGGTCACTTTTGCTGCCGGGCATCCAAAGTTGAGGTCGACGTGATCGACAAGCCCCTCTTCACAGACGATTGACACTGCCTGTCCGAGTTGAACCGGATCACTGCCGTAGATCTGCAGACTTCTCGGATTCTCATCAGGAGCAAATGACATCATTCGCATCGTCTTGTCATTGCGATGCACGACAGCCGCAGACATGACCATCTCATTGACGTACACGAGCCCCGGCGCATGCTGACGGCAGATCGACCGAAATGCTGCGTTCGTCACGCCAGCCATCGGCGCCAAAACAACCGGTGCCGCCAATGTGTGGTCACCAATTTGCATTGGGATTCGCTCAGCCATCAGCAATACCTGTTTCAACAAGAGGCATCGAAGGGAACGCTCCAATATCAAGCCGACTCGGCCCCAGCGCCCGCAGGCGGTGCCAGCCCGCAGCTGCGATCATTGCGGCATTATCGGTGCACATCTCGCGACCGGGGAGAAACGCGCCGATTCCTTCTGCGGCACACGCGGCCTGTAGATCTGCCCGCAATTGCGTATTCGCAGCAACGCCACCACCCAACACGACACCCGTTGCCCCAACCTCACGCGCTGCTTTCAGTGCCTTATGAACGAGAACGTCGCTCACCGCTTGCTGGAATGATGCTGCAATATCGACTGAGTCAACACTTGGATTCTTTCGCACAAAGTTCACGACAGAGGTTTTCAACCCGCTGAAACTGAAGTTGAGGCCTTCGTCCATCATTGCCCGAGGAAACTTCACTGCTTCAGGGTTGCCTTCGTTGGCTGCACGATCGATCGCCGGACCTCCGGGATACCCAAGTTGTAAATAACGAGCAACTTTGTCGAACGCTTCACCGGCCGCATCGTCAATTGTGCGACCAAGCAATCGGTATTCGCCATGGCCCTGCATCTCAATGAGCATCGTGTGCCCGCCAGAGACCAACAACACAACCAACGGAAACTCCAACGTTGGATCCTCGAGGAAGCTTGCGTACAGGTGGGCTTCCAAATGATTGACGCCTACGAACGGCACATCCCACGCAAGAGCCAATGCCTTGGCCGAAGAGACACCGACAAGCAACGCTCCAATCAGTCCCGGGCCAACAGTGCATGCAATCGCATCAATACGGCCTTCGTCGATACCGGCATCATCAATTGCGCGTCGGACGACCGGATTGATCGATTCGAGATGGGCTCGGCTTGCAACTTCGGGAACAACCCCACCGAACTCGGCGTGGACATCGATCTGGCTCGATACCACCGACGACACCACGTCGTTTCCTCCCATGACAACGGCGGCTGCGGTCTCGTCGCAACTCGTCTCAATTCCAAGAATGACAGTGTCAGAACTCACAACAAGTTGAGATGTCATGACGCAATCCTTCCCGCCAGTCGATTCGCACATCGTTCGAGATAATCCTCGTCTGCGAGACCGTGGCACCACATGACAACCGCGTCCTCACCCTGCTCGTAGTACCCCTTGCGTATTCCCGCTGGCGCAAAGCCAAATCGTCGGTACAACGCCTGCGCAGGTTCCGCCGTCGCTCGAACCTCAAGCGTCCACGCGGTTGCTCCGACCGCTCGTGCATGTTCTGCAAGTTTCATCATGAGCGCCGCTCCGACACCTGCGCGGCGTGCTGATTCGCCAACCACGATGTTGGTGACGTGCGCTTCAACATCTCCCCCAGCGTCAACTGCCCACAGCCCGGCATAACCGATCACCGAGCGTCCTCGTCGAGCGACGAGATAATGCCGCCCACCTCGACCAACCTGCGCAAGTTCATCAATGAATACTTGGCGTGACCAGTGACGGTCGTACGTTGCTGCCTCAATCGCCAACACCTGCCGAAGATGACGACGCTTCATCGTCTCAATCACCGTTCCGCGACGAATCATGACCTCACCTGCCGGGTGCTCCAATTGATCTGGGCATCAGGCTGACGCAGATACACCGGTTCGACAAGTCGCTCGTCGACCGTTTCCTCTCGCACGGCTCGACGCACACCCTCAACGGCGAGCACCGCCGCGGATGGATGTCGAACATCACCGATCACACAGGTAAACCCTGCTGTGATGTCCTCTCGGTAGCGCTGTGCTCCATCGCCAATGCAGACAGCCGGTTGATCGCGAGCCATGAGGTCTGAGATCAGGTCATCAACTGACCCAACGGTCGGTTGATGCAAGAGTTCAACGCCGTGGTCAGAGCGGCGATACATCGCCCAGAACACCTCCGACTTTCGTGCATCAACGACAGGAACGATGATGTCATCTGTTGTTGATTCTCCGATGGCGAGTACCTCCAGCGAGGTCATCGGCACCATCGGGATACCAAGCGCCATTGATAGCGACTTCGCAGTCGCGATGCCGACACGCATACCAGTGAATAATCCGGGGCCAACATCGACGGCAATGGCACCAACTTCGGCAAGCTCTACCTCGGCCCGCTCGCAAACAAATTGCACGCAGGGAACGATCGATTCGGCGTGACGACGACCGCGAGAAATCTCTACACTTGCAAGGACCCCATCCGAAGAGGCAAGCGATACCCCGACTGACTCGGTTGCACTCTCGATTGCAAGCACAATCACGACCAGGCCTCCAAGAACGTCGAAAGCGCTTCCCTTCGTCGATCCCAACTTGAACCAACGGTGTCGATCGAAAACTCTCGGATGCTGCCATCTTCATCGTCGAGATCGACCTCGATGTGAACTTCGAGGTATTCCGCAATTTCACCGATAGCTGCCTCACCCCATTCAATGAGCACGACCCCGTCAAACTCGGCGAGCTCGCTCAATGCGAGGTCTGATACTTCGACAGTTCGATCAAGTCGGTACAGATCGGCATGGTGAACAGTGAGATTTCTACACTCATACGTATTGACCAAGGTGAAGGTTGGTGATGTCATTGGCTCAGACACACCCAGGGCTGCTCCGATTCCTTGCGCGACCACTGTCTTGCCGGCTCCCATCTCGCCGGTCAGCACAATCGTGTCGCCGCTCCGGATAACACGCGCAAGTGCTGCCGCAAATGCTTGCGTGTCACTCGGTGAAGTTGTTCGGAACCACATATCGCCTATCGATGCTACGACGGCTCGGCGAACAACCCCACCGCACGCCGTGGAACCCGTGCGCTGATCTGGCAAACAATCTCGTAACCAATCGTCCCGAGTCGATCTGCCCATTCCTCGACGCTGACGTGCTCTTCGCCCTGGGCGCCGATGAGAATGACCTCGTCGCCGACCTCCACAAGGTCCGACTCGTCTGCGGGGCCAAGATCGACAATGAGTTGGTCCATCGTCACAACTCCGACCACCGGTCGGCGCTTCCCGCCAATCAGCACCTCACCCCCTACCTCTGACCACCTCCGAGGAACGCCGTCTGCGTATCCAATAGGAATCGTTGCCAGCCGTGTTGTTGACGAGGTTTGATAGCGCCAGCCATATGACACGTGTGTTCCCTCATCAACCACTTTCACGAACGACACTTTTGACCACCACTTCAGCGCGGCACTGAACGTCGATCGATCGAGGGGGACTTGAGGTGACGGATCAATTCCATACATTGCGATGCCGGCACGTACAAAGGTCTCGCGGTAATCGGGAAGGGTGATTGCTGCGGCAGAGTTCGCCATATGTATCTCAACCTCGGGACCGACGAGCTGACTCACCGACGCAAACTGGGCGACCTGTTCGGCAATTGCTGGGTGCCCCGGAACATCTGCCGTCGCAAAATGTGTGGCCAACCCGACTAACTCAATGTTGGGAGCATCTGCAATTCGCTCGATCAATGATTCGACCGCAGGTGGCTCAGCGCCGACACGTCGCATCCCGGTGTCGACCTTGAGATGCACACGAGCGACCGTCCCAAGTCGAGATGCGGCTTCAGCAAGTTCTTCAACGGACGCTGCTCGGTACACCATGATTTCTGCGTTCGCCGCAAGTAGGTCGCCATACTGTTCGGCGGGTTGATCGCTCAACACAAGGATTCGCGAATCGAGACCGGCAGCTCTCAATTCGACGGCCTCCTGCACGAGTGCTACCGCGAGACCAGTGGCTCCGCCTTCGAGTGCAGCGCGGCTCGCCACAACGGCGCCGTGGCCGTAACCGTTTGCTTTGACAACAGCCCACACCTTGCTCGGCGCGCAGAGAGCGACGAGTGACGCGACATTCTGGACGAGTGCGTCCGTGTCGACGTCGACACCGGCCCACCGTCGAAACCGGGAGGGATCTTGTGTCATTCAGCGACCACCTGGGCAATCGCAACACTGTCGCTGTGCGACAAACTGAGGTGCCATCGTTCAACACCGGCCTCGGTGGCAAGCTCCAGTGCTGTTCCGACAACAAGCAATGACGGTGCTCCACTGTCTGCCCGAACAACTGAGACGTCGTGAAATCCGAAGGCCCCAAGACCTAGACCGAGCGCTTTCATGGATGCTTCTCGAGCAGCAAAACGAGCGGCAAGTCCAGGTACGTCATCTACTCGACCTGCCAACGAAGTCAGTTCAGCTTGAGTGAAGAGCCGCGTTCGCATCGATGGCGTCCGTTCGAGGGAACGACGAAAACGCTCAATGTCGACAACGTCAACACCGACACCAATCATTACGACACCCAGTGGTTGGCAGCTTCAGAGATCGGTGAAATGAGGAGGTCGGCAACCGATATCTCACCAAGCTTTGACTCATCGAAGCTTCCTTCGGTCTCTGTTACCCAGTCGACGAGTCGTTCATAACGGTTGTCGTAGCCCTGCAAACAGGTTCGTGCGTCGTCGACAGAAATGTGATCGTGGAAGTCGACATGCAGCAGGGTGATCCCGTTGCACACGCCTGCTTTTGTTTCCGGCACAAGAATGACGGTGCGCCCATCGCGGCGGCCCCGAGCAACAAGCACTTCTTTTTGTTCTGCGACATATCGCTTTGTGCCGTTCAGCGCAGGGTCACGATCGACTCGACTCGGCAGGTCGACGGCAACACCGTCACGGTCAATAACTGACATGACATCACCAACGATGCTGTAACGAGTTGCGCCAGTTACAGCGGCGACTGCTCCGTCGAGGGCTGCGAGCACCTTCAGCGAGCGATACGACACGACATCTCTGCCCGCACCACGAGTCATCACTGCTTGCACCAACGCAGCATCGACAAGGTCAGAGTCGCTTCGCGAAATCCCGACGGTCACTGTCTTCGCCTGATGCTTAATGGCATCGATCGGTCGAGTGAGTTCGTCAATCGCTGCCGAGAGCGCATCAACCACTTCAGCTATGACGAGTTCTGGAGTTCCGACATTGCCCGTGACAATCGAGAAATCTTCAACCGGGCGCCGAGAGCGCAAAAAACCGATTGCAGCCGTTAGGCGCACGGCAGTTGACGCCTCAAGATGTCCGTCATACGACTTTGCGCGGACTCCCTGTTCAAACTCTTGGAGGTAATCCTGAATGCCATCGGCGATCGTCGCCACAATCTCATCGGCTGAGTCGCCTGACTCAATCGATCGCTCGATGACATCACGGGCGGCACGTAGCGGAAGGGCTGACCGGTCGATCGCGCGGGCCGCCTCGTAACCGAAGAGGTGACCAACCATTGCCGACAAGATGAACCCGAGTGCGGGGTCGACGGGCGGCACTTCAATCACCGAACCAGAGGTGAAACGTGTTTGACCCTCATCACACACAATGATCGGGGTCGCCTTGTGAGCGCTAAAAATCGCGGTCTCTTTCGCAACGTCATCTGCGTTGGAGCCCGAGAGGCCCGCCGCGCAAATAAAGATCAATGGCTCACTCGAGAGGTCAATGTGCTTTTTGTCTTCGGTGACATCAGCTGCAATCGACTTGTAGCACAGCTCGCTCAGCTTGATTCGAACCTCGTTCGCAGCGACAAGATTGGGGCCATTTCCGACGACCGCCCAATAGCGCTTTGAAGGTGCTGACCTCGTTGCGATCTCTGCGATCACCGATCGACGGCTCAACACGTTCGCCATTGCAGACGGCAACTCTTGAAGCGACGTCAGCAGTTGGCTCCGCCGAGAAGCACTTCCGACCCCAGCAGACGCCGCAATATCGCAGGCAAGCAGTGCTCCTGCAGCGACTTGGGCATAAAAGGCTTTCGTCGACGCAACACTCATTTCAACATCGCGGCCGTCTGAGGTGTACACAACACCGTCGGCTTTAACCGCAAGATCGCTTCCCCGACGGTTCACAATCGCAATTACCAACGCACCACGTGCGCGCAGAAGATCGACAGTGCGGTTTGTATCGGTGGTCGTTCCACTTTGGCTTACAGCGATGATGAGGGTGTCGGACATATCAGATCGAAGCTGGAACCCAGAAACCTCCGTTGCAGTAATTGCGTCAACGTCAAGTTCGCCGCCGCACAGGTCATGCAACATCGCCGCGACTCCTTGGCCCGCAACTGCCGCTGTTCCTTGGCCAATGACCTGGACACGGGAGATCTGACGGGAGGCGAGCCGCTCGCGCACTACGTTTGGCACCGATGCCTCTGGCAGCACAACCTCGAGAGAGCCAGGCTCACCGCGCAATCGCCCACGGAGAGTTCGCTGAAACGACCGCGGTGACTCCTCAATTTCTTTCAACAGGTAATGAGGTGCATCTCCGCGGTCGATATCTCGGGTAGTGACCTCTGCTGTCACGATCTCGTCCGCGCTGATCGGCAGCGCTGCTCCGGAGTAGGCGTACCGCTCGAGCCCCTCAAGGTCAACCCCGTTGAGATCGACCACAACAATCTCTCCGCCTGATTCACCGTCTAGACGAAGGTAACGATTGGTCTCTTCAACTACCCCGTATGGCTCGCTCGCCACGATGTACCCATCGTCGGCAAAACCGATGTAGACGCCTTGGCCGCTACCGCGAAGCGCAAGCATCAATTCAGATGGGCGATCGGCAGCTAACGCTCCAATCGCAACCGATCCTTCGAACTCGTTCACTGCGCGACGAAATGCTTCGCGCGGGTCAAGGCCCTCGCCCATCTGCCGTGACGTCAAGGTAAGAATCACCTTTGCGTCAGTGGTGGTCTGGTGATGAATCTGCAATCCAAACCGACGGGTGAGATCGGCATGGTTGTCAACATCACCATTGAGTACTCCAACGACATAGGGTCGCGTCTCGGCGTCTAGCTCTTCACTGTTGAGCGGGTGAGCATTGGCCTCAGAGATCACTCCGATACTCGCCCAACGGGTATGGCCTAGAACCACAACCTGAGAACGAGAGCACGAGAGCGCTGCACGAAGAAGCGAATCGGACCGTACTGCCTCACGAATAACTGCGGTGTTATCACCAAGCTCGCCAATTTCGGCTGCGGCCTTGTACACAAACGACAGCACCGATCCGTTTTCTGTCTGCGTCTCTCTCACCGACGACGACCGGAACAGATCATCTTGTGATCGTTCTGTGAGTTGAGCCGCCACAACTGGATCGTCGATCGAGAGGTCATGATTGCTCACCATGACCTGAATTCCGGCAGAGTCTCGGCCACGGACCTCTAAACGATCAAGAGCGGACAGTGCCCGCTGAATGGACAGGTACCCGTTGTACGACTCAACCGGAGCGCCGTCTGCAAGAGCTCGCACAGCCTCAGCTGTTCGGAGTCGATCACGGCTAATTGCCCACGACGCGTCTTGAAGCGCGATCACCGATTCATCGTCGCGAGTACCCACCTCAACTTCTGCTTCAAGCTCACTGATACGAGGAGCGAGTTCGCGAAGTGCTGCTGAAATCGACCTCGCAAGTCCCTCATCACTTGTCAGTGCAATGATTCCGGCAACTCCTCGCAGAAGATCGTCAAGAGCACTGAGTGACGCTGCTGCTGCCGCTGGATCAGATGTCACCGAAGCTGTAGCGGTGTCGATCAGCGCAGTGATCTCCGCAGTTGTCGGCGCGCGACGGTCGGTCCGACGACTGAGCACCGCGATAATCCCGCACATTTTTTTAGCCTACTCGTCGTTGACTTCGACATCAGTCGGCTCAAATGCACGTCGAATTGCATCAGCGAGCGTTGTTGCGATCCGTTCAGCATCACGTTGGTGAGCTGCTTCGACCATCACCCGAACGAGGGGTTCTGTTCCGCTCGGGCGAACGAGTATCCGGCCATCTTCACCCAGTTCTGCTTCCAATTCTTTGCGAACCTCTCGAATTGCTTCCTCGGGCACCTCGCCTCGAACCGGAACTTCAACATTGATCAGCACCTGCGGAAATGAGGCCATCGAGCCCGCCGATAATTCTGCAAGCGATCGCCCGGACCGTACAACCGCATCAAGTAGGACCACACCCGTCAGCATTCCATCACCAGTAGTTGCATGAGCGGGGATGATGATGTGACCTGACTGTTCACCCCCAAGCGAGAATCCTCCATCGAGTAGCGCCTCAAGCACATGACGGTCGCCGACTGGGGTTTCAACAACCCGTATTCCAGACTCATTCATCGCCCGATGAAAACCGAGGTTTGCCATCACCGTGACGACGACGGTGTCGGCAACGAGCGAGCCTCGTGAGCGCATGTCGGCAGCGAGGATCGCGATCACTCGATCGCCATCGACGACGTTCCCTTCGTGGTCGACCGCAATGAGTCGGTCGGCATCTCCGTCGAGCGCGAGCCCGATGTCGGCCCCATATGAACGAACCGCTGCTTGGAGTCCGGCGGTGTGAGTGGCACCGCAGTTGTCGTTGATATTTGTGCCATCGGGGTCCGCATTCATCACGATGACATCCGCACCAACAGAGGAGAACACCTCACCCACAAGTTCTGATGCTGCGCCATTGGCTGCGTCGATCACGACACGCAAACCATTCAGAGAGCGCCGCTCGATTGAGCGACTCATGCGGTCAAGGTATCGATCTCGTAACGCAGCAGCATCGCCCTCCACGACGACGTTCTGCTCAGCGTTTGTGGCACCAGCAGGTGTTGGCGAATGCCATTCGGCCTCTATCTGTGCTTCAACATCAGTTGAGAGCTTGACGCCACCTGGGCCGAAGACTTTGATTCCGTTGTCGTAGTACGGGTTGTGCGAAGCCGAGATCACAACTCCCACAGCGCCGGTTCGAGCAGCTTCCGCCGCTACTACCGGGGTTGGTACGACGCCCAGAGATTCAACCCTGGATCCTCTCTCAAGCAGACCGCTTGAAACTGCAGTAATAAATGCCGGT
>JAPOIQ010000153.1 GCA_029978815.1 bacterium | reverse complement strand
GTCGACCACGACCTGTTGCTCTCGTACTCAGAAGACTCTGATGGTCAGATTCTTGAAGAAGGCATCACCGAAGCGGGTTCACTTGCGAGTTTCATTGCAGCAGGGTCGAGTTATGCCACTCGCGGTGTGCCAATGATTCCGTTTTACACCTTCTACTCGATGTTCGGCTTCCAACGAGTTGGCGATCTCATCTGGCAAGCCGCGGATGCCCGGGTGCGAGGGTTTCTCATGGGTGCCACCGCTGGTCGAACAACATTGCTCGGCGAAGGTTTGCAGCACCAAGACGGCCATAGTCTCGTGCTCGCATCGACGGTTCCAGCGGTGCAGGCATACGACCCAGCCTTCGCGTTTGAACTTGGCGCCATCGTGAAAGATGGCATTGAGCGCATGTACGGGCCTGATACCCCTGAGGCTGACCGTGACGTCATCTACTACATCACTCTCTATAACGAGAACTATCCGATGCCGGCGCTTCCCGATCACCCGGAGGTGTCTCAAGAATTTGAGCGCGGGGCAGTTCGGGGCCTGTACCGATGGAAGGCTGCGCCCGACGGCACTGCGCATCGTGCGACCATCTTGTTCTCTGGCGTGTCCCATCAGGCCGCAACGATTGCAGCCAACGAACTTGCCGAACATTACGACGTCGGCGTTGAACTCTGGTCGGCAACGAGTTACAAGCGACTTCGAGAGGAGGCACTCGACGTTGAACGTCAAAATCGGCTTCACCCGTCGGCCCCTCAGCAACAGCCTCTTGTCACCCAGTTGCTCGAAACGTCATCTGGTCCGATCACCGCAGTGAGTGATTTCATGCGGGCAGTCCCCGAACAAATTCTTCCGTTCGTTCCGACGGGGCGTCGGTTCAGCGTTCTCGGCACCGACGGAATGGGACGCAGCGATACCCGTGAGGCTCTACGGCGATATTTCGAAGTCGATGCCGGGCACGTCGTGGTGACCACTCTCAGCGCCCTCTTTAACGATGGGCACATCTCAGCCGACGTCGTTGAGGATGCAATTCGTCGTTACGAGATCGACAGCGAAGCACCAAATCCATTCATCATTTGATCAATAGGTCGGTCGCTCTCTCGGGTTATCGCACGCGGTCAAGCCACCCCGACAGGATCGCAATTGCCCGAGGGTCATGACGAAGGCGATGTCCCGCACCGGCCAGCACATTGAGTTCTGCGTTTCCGTGCGACTGAGCAAGTTGACGGGCATCACTCACTGGCACGCTTGAATCGTCGTCGCCATGTAGTACGAGCAGCGGTCTCGGAGCGAATCGTCTCGCGGCCGCTGCGGGCCGAAAACGGCGGAACGCCCTGCTCCACTCGTCGAGAGACACGGGGAACCCAGGTGTACGAATCGCTCCGATCTGGCGAGCGTGTTCCAAGAATCTCCTTGGATGGTCAGCCCAGTCGTCGAAGTCGGCACGTGGCGAAAGAAGCGCTGCAGCATGGATGCGCGGATCGTCAGCAGCCTCACAAATCACGAGGGAGCCACCAGTATTTGTTCCAATAAGTACGACTCGTTTCACCCCAGTTGTGCGAACGAGATGGTCCACCGCATTTCTCAGGTCATCCATCCAGCCTTGAAGAGAAAAATCACCCGAAGACTTGCCGCATCCCCGAAATGTGAATGTCATTGCGGCATAGCCAACGTCGTGAGCGAGACGATCAATAAGTTCTGGGAACGTTCCCGCTGAACGTCGGGCATCAAGAGGACCAATCGGGAAACCATGACACAAGATGAGACCCGGCATTGACTCCTCGGCTCCCGCTGGGACTGTCAAGTGGCAGGCGAGTCGTTCACCACCGCTCTCGAAACTGCCCTCCATGACGCCTGCTGCTAGGCCCGAGGCTTACGGTGGCGACGAGTTTTGCCGGGCGTTGCAAGCGTGTAACCACGATTGCGTGCTTCGGCGAGGGTGTCAGGGCCGAAACACAACCCTGTCTCTGCTGCGACGATCTCTTCAATTACGGCTTCGTCTTGCCATTCATCGAGGTCGTACACGAGTTGTGTGCGCTTATCGCCGAGAAAGCGGGTGTGTTCGAAGCGAATCGGGCGTTCCATTTCTCACACGCTAGCGAAACAATGCTGCTGGGAGAGGATTGTCAGATCACATCATCGGGCGGAGCGATTGGTCCTACCGCACCGATCGCATCGAAGTACCTGAGGTGCGCGTCAACAACCTCGACGACGTCGACATCATCGAGGATCTCGATCTCGGATTCACTCGCAATTCCAAGCAAATGGGCGATGAGTGCCTCGTCTGAGACGATGAGCGGCGACTCAATGCTTTGACGCTGATCGACAACCCGGTCAGGTGCAAGCCCTTGTGAATGGAGCCAATTGATATGGCCGATCAGAAGTGTTTCAACCTCTGCCGGCGTGAGGCGAGCCTGGCTGCGTTCTGGAATGCGATCAGCAACGAAGTCAACTGCTTCGTCGAGGGTGTACACCGCTCTCGGAGCGATGGCATCAAGGCGATGCGATTCACGTCCGATCGCGCCAGCGGCGATCGCAAATACTGCGACCGCCGCTAACACTACGAAGATTCCGAGAGTGAGATTCACGCTCTCAGACTATTACCGCCGCTATTGAAGTGGCAGATGGAGCGTGATCAGATTCCGATCCGCTGAGCGAGAAGCTCGCGGTGGTAGGTCGGGTCACCGAAAAGGAGTTCAGATGACTTCGCACGCTTGAAGTAGAGGTGCGCTGGGTGCTCCCAGGTGAAGCCGATACCACCGTGAATCTGAATGTTCTCTGCTGTGGCATGGAAGTACGCCTCGGAGCAATATGCCTTTGCGAGCGATGCGACCGACGGCAATTCGTCGTTCATTTCACTGGCGCACCACAGGCCGTAGTATGCGGCCGACTTGGCCGACTCGACTTCGAGAAGCATGTCGGCACACTTGTGCTTGATGGCCTGGAATGAGCCGATCGGGCGTCCGAACTGAACACGATCTTTTGCGTACTGCACGGCCATTTCGAGCACGAACTGTGCGCCACCAACCTGCTCTGCGGCAAGTCCAACTGCTGCGAGGTCGAGGACCGTTGAGAGTACGTCCCAACCCTTGCCATCAGCGCCGAGGAGCGTAGCCGGAGTGTTGGAGAACTCGAGCTTGGCCTGACGACGGGTCTGATCCATGGTCGAGAGCGCAGTGCGGGTGAGGCCTGCTGCGTCGCCTGCGACGGTGTAGAGGCTCACGCCCGCTGAGCTACGGGCGGCGACAATGATGAGGTCTGCAAGGTGACCATCGATGACGAACGACTTCGTTCCGTTGAGGGTCACGTCGGAGCCTGAGCCGGACGCTTCCATCGTGATTCCGCTCACGTCCCACTTGCCGTTTGGCTCGGTGAAGGCAACGGTTGCGATCGTTGAGCCCGCAGCGATGCCTGGGAGGTGCGCTGACTTGGCTGCATCGTCACCTGACTGCATCAAGGTGTTTGCAGCGAGAACAACAGATGAGAAGAACGGTGCGCAAAGGAGAGCGCGACCCATCTCTTCGAGCACGATGCCAAGTTCGACATAGCCGAATCCTGAGCCGCCGTACTCTTCTGGAATGTGGAGACCCTGGAGGCCCATCTGCTCGGCCATCTGGGTCCAGACGTCGGAGTCGTAGCCGTTGTCGGTTTCCATTTGTTCGCGGACGGCTTCTTCGGAGCTCTTCGCTTCCATGAAAGCGCGGATGGTGGATCGCAGTTCGTCTTGTTCTTCGGTAAATGCAAAGTTCATGTCGAAGAGTATGCCGACTGGACGTGGGCCGAGACAAATCCTATTGTGTACACACATGTACACAATAGGAACCCGTGTGGCTCGAGCAGAATTTGCCTCAATCATTCGTCGAGCAGAGCACGGGGAATCAACGATCATCACCGACCGAGGTGAGCCAGTCGCAGTGCTTGGCCCACTTGGGGTCACCGCTCCGACGATTGACCAACTCATCGCGTCAGGCGCCGTTATTCCTCCGCGTCGTACTGCCGATTGGCGACCACCAACACCGATCCGAGTTTGGGTCGGAACGCGACTCGATCAAGCGTTGCGGGATCTGCGCGGATGAGCGTCCTCTTTCTCGATACCTCAGCGCTTCTTTCCCTCGCAACCGACACCGCAGGAAGAGAGGTCATTGTGGCTGCGTTCGAGCGCGCTGACGTCGTTGCAGCCTCTGGTCTTGCTCTCACCGAAGCACTACCCGCAATCGACCGACTTACCGATGAACGGTATGCCCGAGCTGATCTCGAAGATGCCCTGCGACTCACCTGGGACTACCTGCACATCATTCCGCTCGACGCTCGATGCACCGAACGCGCTGCGTCACTTGCACGAGAACGCCCCGTGCGATTAAGCGATGCGATTCATTTCGCCGCAGCCGACCGGCTTCCAAGCGACCTCACCTTTGCAACGCTCGACCCAAATCAAATTCCGGTCGCTCTCGATCTCGGTTATGAAGTGCTCTCCACATAACGCAATCTCACGAGTTGCTCACCCGGTGACCTCAAACGAGGTAACACCAGCAAGAATGGGATGATG
>JAPOIQ010000205.1 GCA_029978815.1 bacterium | reverse complement strand
AATGGGGATCCCACTTCCTCACTCAATTCACGGTCAGAGACGTGAAGTTCAGGAAACGTTCCTTCCTCAATAAATCTGACCCGACTGGCGAGGTTCACCGCGTGATCGCCCAATCGTTCGTAGAAACGGGCGACAAGCGTAAGTTGCACTGCCACTTGGAGTTCAATTGTCTGAGCGGAATGGCTTTCGATGATCTGCTGAAGAAATTGGCGTTGCAAATTGTCGAGCAGTTCATCGATATCACCAAGCGCTGCGGATTCCATTGCATCTCGATTGACATAGGAGTTCACCGCCTTGCGATACTCCTTCGCCGCTTGGTCGCCCAGTTTCTGAATGAGCCCCCTCAACTTCGGATCCATCTCGTAGCCATGGATTCGGCGAGAAGCCTTGCAGATATTGCAGGCAAGGTCGGCCGACCGTTCCATATCGGCAATAATTTTCAGCGCCGAGGTCACTTCTCGCAGATCTCCAGCCACAGGTGACTGAAGTGCGAGCACCTTCAAAATGAGCTCTTCGGTTTCGAGTACTCGCCCGTCAATATCTTTGTCAGCTCGAATGACAACTTCCGCGGCTTTGAGATCATTCGACAACATGATGTCGGTTACTCGAGGAATCAATTCGACGATGTACGCCCCTACCGTCGACACCTGCTTGCGGATTCGATCAAGATCATCCTGGAAACCTTGCCGTAGTTCACTCATCAGCCGTACCTTCCTGTGACGTAATCGGATGTTGCTTTCTCTTGTGGGTTCGAGAACACCTTTTCGGTGAGATCCATCTCCACAATGTGACCCGGCTGTCCCGGGCCATCGATATTGAAGAATGCGGTGCGTTCGCTCACACGGGCAGCCTGTTGCATGTTGTGGGTCACAATCACGATGGTGAATTGGTCTTTGAGTTGTTCCATGAGTGCTTCAATAGCCATCGTCGAGATGGGGTCAAGCGCTGAACATGGCTCATCCATCAACAACACTTCTGGTTCAACCGCAATAGCCCTCGCTATGCACAGCCGCTGCTGCTGACCACCTGAGAGACCAGATCCCGGATTGTCAAGGCGATCTTTGACTTCATCCCAAAGGTTCGCGCCGGTGAGCGAGCGTTCAACGATCTCATCTGCCTCAGACTTGCTGAGACGATTGGCATTAAGCCTCATTCCGGCAAGCACATTTTCGTAAATCGACATGGTGGGGAACGGGTTTGGACGTTGGAAGACCATCCCAATTCGCCGGCGCACCGTCACTGGGTCAACATCTAGTCCGTAAATATCCTCACCATTCAGTTGCACAACCCCCTCGACATGGGCTTTTGGGATGACCTCGTGCATGCGATTCAGTGACCGCAAAAACGTCGACTTTCCGCACCCCGATGGGCCAATCAGAGCGGTGATCGAACGGGGTGCGATCTCCATCGTCACATCACGAACGGCAAGAAACTTGTCGTAATAGATGTTCAACTTGTCGACGGCTATTACTGGCTCCACGCTCGTAACCTCCGAGTGAGTTATGCCAGCAGTCTGTGCCAACATGTCGTTCTCGCTGTCTGCAGTCATTTGAGTCCCTTCGGCTTCAATACGTGCGACATGATTCGAGCGGCCGTAAAGAGAACGGCAACAATCATGACAAGCATGAGTGCTGCGCCCCATGCGCGGGCAGTTCCTGTTTCAGGGGGCACTCCGGGCTGCACGTATTCGTAATACGAAAACACTGGAAGCGTCGTCATTCTTCCACTGAAGGGGTTGAGGTTGATGTCTTGAGCCACGCCCGCAGTCACGAGCAGCGGCGCCGTCTCGCCAATAACACGTGCGACGGCAAGCGTGATACCGGTGAGAATTCCCGCTATCGAAGTGGGAAGAACAACTTTCAGGATCGTCCGCCATTTCGCCACCCCAAGAGCGAGTGAGGCTTCACGAAGCTCGTTCGGTACAAGTCGAAGCATCTCCTCAGATGAACGCACGACCACAGGCGTCATGAGCAGCGACAAGGCAACCCCGCCCGAGAGACCAGAGCGCGTACCTGGACCCAGAAACAACTCAAACAGCGCATAGGCGAACAAGCCGGCAACGATTGACGGAATACCGGTCATCACATCGACCATTCGAGTCACGGCGCCTGCAAGTTTTCCTTTGCCGTATTCGACGAGATAAATCGCTGTCAACAGCCCGAGGGGCACAGAGATGATTGCAGCGATCGCCGTGATAATCAGCGTTCCCACCATTGCGTGGAGGGCGCCTCCAACCGCTGCTCCCTCCATCTGAGCCAGCATGTCCTCAGGGGTGATCCGCATACTGCCGGTAAAAAACTTGCGATCAAATCGTGATGCACCCTCGGCAATCACTTTCCAGAACACAGAGATAAGCGGAATTGTCACCGTCGTAAATGCGATGGTCATCACCGTGCGCATTGCTCGATCGGTTGCTTGACGGCGGTCTTCGATGACTCGCGACGCAATGGTGACCAGTAAGAGATAGAGGTGAGCCGCAACAATGGCCATCCATCCCCATTTGAAACCACCGATCGAGTACACACCGAGGACACCGACTGCGACCGAGAACGCAAGAATTGCGAACGGAATTGCGCGATGCATCTTTCCGGTCGTCAATGACGACACTTGACTCTGCGACGGGCTCATCGTTGCGGTCATCCTGCCGCTCCAGAGAACCCAGAATTTGCGACACGACGTGCAAGCATGTTCACACCAAACGAGAGAAGAAAGAGCACAAGGCCGGTGGCGATGAGACGGTTGACGTCAAGCCCATAAGCCTCAGGGAATTTCAACGCAATGTTTGACGCAATGGTGTTCGAGTTCTGATTAGTGAGAATGCTCCAGAAATACCCGTCACTCGGCGACAAGATAATGGCCACTGCCATCGTTTCGCCGAGGGCTCGACCTAGGCCAAGCATGGCGCCACTAATCACCCCAGACCGGCCGTAGGGAATGACAGCTTGACGGATCATCTCCCACTTGGTTGCACCAAGTGCCAACGACGCTTCCTCATGTAAACGAGGAGTCTGCAAAAAAACCTCACGGGAAATTGCAGTAATAATCGGAAGAATCATCATCGCCAGCACCATGCCAGCGGTCAACATCGTGCGGCCACTTGTCGACGCGGTACCGGAAAAGAACGGAATAAAGCTCAAATTGTCATTTGCCCACGGGTACACGTTCTTTGACATCAACGGCGCAACGACGGTGATACCCCAAATCCCGAAGACAACGCTCGGTATCGCTGCAAGCAGATCGACCACGTACCCAAGTGTTTGCGCAAGTCGACGCGGAGCGTAGTGACTGATGAAAAGCGCCACTGCAAATGCGAGAGGTGTAGCGATGAGTAACGCAAGCGTTGCGGCGTACACCGTTCCGAAGACGAGCGGCCCAACATATTCGACGAAATTGTCGCTACCCGACATTCCCTCGATGTCACCGAACATTCCAGACCAGCCGACAACCGTAAGGAAGAACGCAACTCCTGACAGGAGTAAGAGAATGGTTACTGCCGAGACCTGCGAAAGGCTGGAGAACAACCGATCAGGAACCGAGGTCGGAGCCTTTTTTTTTCTTTCCTGGGCTACAGGTTGGGACACGAGTGTTGCTTCTCCGAAAAAGACGGGCGACCACATACTAAACGGCCACCGGGGCGGTGACGTCGTCCCCACCCCGGTGAGCTTTAGTGAATTACTCCACCAACATGGAGGTCAGCTTGCAACGCTGATGGCTGCGATT
>JAPOIQ010000387.1 GCA_029978815.1 bacterium | reverse complement strand
CTGTGACACCACCGGCATCGAGCCAGATCTTGGTCTCGTCAAGATGAAGAAACTTGTCGGTGGCGGAACAATGCAGATCGTCAACCAGACGATCCCACGAGCACTTTCCCGGCTTGGATACACCGCACAGCAGGTCGACGACATCATTGCGTACATTGACGTAAACAAGTCAATTCTTGGTGCCCCACACCTCAGTGCCGACCACGTCGCCATCTTCGCATGCTCGATGGGAGACAACACCATCCACTACGAGGGTCATGTCCGCATGATGGGAGCGGTTCAGCCGTTCCTCTCAGGAGCGATCTCGAAGACCGTAAATATGCCTGAAGAGGCAACGGTTGAAGATATTGAGGCATTGCATCTGCTTTCATGGGAACTCGGCCTTAAGGCGGTCGCGATTTACCGTGATAACTGCAAGGTTGCACAGCCATTGTCGACTGCAAAGAAAGATGACGACAAGGCAGACGACGCAGTTGCTGAAGCAGCATCAATCGCAGACAGCATCGTCGAAAAGGTCGTGCACCGTCCCGTGCGTCAGAAGTTGCCACGTACCCGCACCTCAAAGACATTCGAGTTCCGGGTCGCCGATTGCAAGGGTTTTGCAACCGTTGGCGAATACGAGCATGGCCAGCCTGGTGAGATCTTCCTGACCGTGTCAAAACAGGGCTCCACCCTTGCCGGCATCATGGATGCATTCGCAAAGTCGGTGAGCTACGGCTTGCAGTACGGTGTGCCATTGCGGGCCTTTGTTGAGGCATTCACGAACATGAAGTTCGAGCCAGCAGGCATGACTGACGATCCAGATGTCCGCTTTGCCGGTTCGATCATGGACTACCTCTTCCGCCGCATGGCACTTGAGTACATGACCTACGACGAGCGAGCAGAACTCGGTATCTTCACTGTCGCAGAGCGCACCCAGCCCACACTTCCAGGTGTGGAAGAGATGGTGGTCGAGTCATCAACTGGTTCAGAGATCGTCGCTGACCCAAAGTCGGTCCCATCGGTCGATGAACTGGTTGCCGGCCTCGAATCGGGAGTGATCGAGCCAACAGTTGAAGACAACACACCGGCTCGTGGTGTCGTCAACACGCCGATTGATGCGCCGATGTGTATGCAGTGTGGTGTTCATATGGTCCGCGCGGGCTCGTGCCACGCGTGTCCATCTTGCGGTAGCACTTCTGGCTGTAGCTGATCCTGCGATAAGTAAAACTTCACGGTTTGAGGGGCGTGCATGCACGCCCCTCAGTCGTTTTTCGTCAGCACCGAGCGCTGCGTCGGATGGGGGAACAATCCAAGCAATCACGTAATTTGGGACGATGGCTGCAACCGATGATCTCGTCCGCATTGATGCTCTTATTGACGACCTTTTGACTGAATGTCCGCTTCCTGCAACACCGATGCCAGAGTTCCTCGGCGCCCAGTTCGACAAAGGGTTGGCCTGGGTGCATTTTCCTGCCGGTCACGGCGGCCTTGGCCTTTCTCCCAAGCACCAGACCCACATCAACAGCCGACTATTCGCTGCGGGGGCTGCCAATCCGTTCTACCTGAATCCGATGGGGTACGGCATGTGTGGCCCAACCGTCGTGGAGTGGGGGAGCGATGAGCAGCGCTCTCGCTATCTGCGGCCGCT
>JAPOIQ010000288.1 GCA_029978815.1 bacterium | reverse complement strand
TGCCCGGTGCCGATGGGCTATCTGCCGCTGCGACCATCACAAAAGAGAAGTTGTGTGCGGTGTTGATGCTCACTGCTTTTTCTCAACGTGAGGTAATCGAGCAAGCTCGCGATGCCGGAGCCCTTGCGTTCTTGGTGAAGCCCTTTCAGCGAAGTGATCTCGTTCCGGCAATCGAGGTGGCGATTGGTCGCTTCCGGGAGTTGCGCGATCTCACTGGCGAAATCGACGCTTTAGGTGAACAGTTGGCGGCACGCAAACTTGTTGATCGAGCGAAGGGGATCCTGATCGACGAGTGCGCGATGTCCGAGGGAGACGCGTTCTCCTTTATTCAGCGCACCGCAATGAGCGAACGTACCCGTATGCGTGATGTGGCAGATCGCATCATCGACGGCGGGCTTCGGCCCGAGTGATCGCACCGTGGCGAAATTTCTTCTCATCGACGGAAATTCACTGACTTACCGAGCATTTTTTGCGTTGCCATCTGACATGGCGACATCGTCAGGTCAGGTCACAAATGCGGTGTTCGGATTCGTTTCGATGTTGACGAATGTCCTAAAAGATCAGGAACCAGATGGGGTGCTTGTTGCGTTCGATCGTCCCGAGCCGACGTTTCGGCATGAGGCGGAGCCCGAATACAAGGCACAGCGGGAGTCATCACCCGACGAGTTGAAACAGCAGATGGTGATTGTTCGTGAGGTCCTCACAGCTCTCGGTGTTCACCACGTTGAACTCGTGGGTTGGGAAGCTGATGACATCTTGGCCACTGCAGCGACAGAACTTGCAGCCCGTGGTGACGACGCCATCATCGTGACGGGCGACCGTGATTCATATCAGTTGGTGGCTGATCCTCATATTCGAGTGATGTACAACAAGCGTGGCGTTAGCGATTACGCGTTGTATGACGAGGCGGGAATTCTTGAGCGCACGGGGGTGACGCCGGCGCTGTATGTCGAATATGCCGCTCTTCGGGGTGACCCGAGCGACAATCTCCCCGGGGTGCCAGGAGTCGGCGAAAAGACGGCAGCGAAGTTGATCAACACCTATGGCGGGGTCGAGGGAATTCTTGCGGCAATCGACGAGCAGACACCGAAGTTGAAGACGAACCTCGCTGAATCAGCTGACCGTGTTCGTCGAAATCTCGACCTCATGGAGTTGCGCAGAGATGCGCCGATTGGTGATCTCGATGCTGAGACGCTGCGAATTACACCCGACCGCGCCGAGGTTGATCGCCTCTTTGATGTTCTCGAATTTGCTCAGTTGCGCACTCGAATTCTTGCTGCAATTGGTGCCGGGCATGACTCCGACGGCGTTGAGGTTGTGCGGGAGGAAGCGGGTGGTGAGTCGCTCATTAGCCCTCAGGTGACAACAGCTGGAACTACCTCAGAGGTGGTGGCTCTCGTTCAGAGCGCAAGCATTCTTGACATCGCCGGCACATGGTCGG
Source organism: bacterium (assembly GCA_029978815.1). GTDB lineage: Bacteria > Actinomycetota > Acidimicrobiia > Acidimicrobiales > Ilumatobacteraceae > Casp-actino5. Next base: position 1,189 of record JAPOIQ010000288.1, on the reverse strand, counting down.
GAGATGCGAGTCGCTCGGCGCTTGAGGGAATCGCAATCGTTTCAGGGGTTGCTGATGAGGCTGTTTGGGTGCCCGCTGGTCTGCTGTCGACAACCGAGGTGCTTGATGCACTCTCGAAACACGAGTGTGTGCGCTCTCATCAATCGAAAGAACTCATTCGTTCACTCCTTGACCTCGGTGGCGATCTGCCTGGCTTGACCTTCGACGTTGGTGTCGCCGCGTATCTCATCGAACCCGGCTACTCGAAGTTGACGATCTCTGAATTGCTCGACAGGTTTGCTCAGCGTCTGCTCGACGAATCGTCGTTGCCGTCGACGCCGTCTGGCCAGCTCGCGCTCGATGGAGATCAACGAGATGGCGAGGCTGCGGGAATTGCGTTGGCAGTTCGCGAACTTGCTGGTCCGCTCACTCAGGGTGTCGCTGATGCGGGTGTTGCGGCACTGTTCGCCGAGACAGAAATTCCTCTGATTCGGGTGCTTGCGCGGATGGAGTACATCGGCATTGCGGTCGATCGTGCTGCGCTCGAAGAGATCGGGCGTGATTTGCGGGAACGTGTTGATGCGCTTGCGGCAGAACTTCGCGCAGTCGCAGAATTGCCCGATCTCAATCTCAATTCTCCAACTCAGCTTCGGGCGTTGCTTTACGACCAGCATGGGTTGAGCCCGGCGGGTGTCCGAAAGACGAAAAGTGGGTACTCGACCGATGCGGCGACACTCGAGAAGTTGCGAGACCAATGGCCAGAGTTCATCGAGCCGCTTCTACGCCACCGTGAGCTTGACAAGCTGCGTGGCACCTATGGAGAGGGCCTGCTGAGTGAAGTTGCTCTTGATGATCGAATTCATGCGTCGTTTAACCAGACGGTGGCGCGCACTGGTCGTTTGAGTTCGGATCGACCGAATCTTCATAACATTCCGGTTCGTTCTGATGAGGGTCGAGTGTTTCGCACTGCCTTCGTTCCGGCTGATGGATGCGAGTTGCTCGTCGCTGACTACAACCAAATCGAATTGCGTTGTATTGCGCACCTTGCGGCTGACCCCGGGTTATTGGAGGCTTTCAACGGTGGCGTCGACATTCACAATGCGACCGCGGCAAGAGTGTTTGAGGTTGACCCGAGCGAGGTGTCGCTTGACCAGCGCTCTAAAGCCAAGATGGTGTCGTACGGGCTTGCCTACGGCATGGAGGCGTACGG
>JAPOIQ010000408.1 GCA_029978815.1 bacterium | reverse complement strand
CATCAAAAAACCAATCGATCGAGATTCCAGGTCGAGCCATCACGAGGACAAGACCTGTGACGACGGGTGCTGCGCAGATCAACCACCAACGGCGAGACGAATCAATCACGGAGACGTCTGACTTCGTCATGACGGTGATTATTTCATGAATGGGAAACCATTCAGTGGAGACGATGGGAATCGAACCCACGACCCCCTGCTTGCAAAGCAGGTGCTCTAGCCAACTGAGCTACGTCCCCTGGCTGACCGAAAGGTTATCGGCGAGAACCTCAGAGCGGTCGCTACGACTAATCGTCTTTAAGCGCAACTGCATTCGGGGTGACGTTCATCTTTGGCTCATATTCAGCCACCTCAACATCTCCGCGAACAGCGACAAATTTTGAACGAAGATCAGCACGACACAACTCACACGGGCCATAAAACTCAGCAGACACCGAGGTGTCGCAACGAGGGCAGGTGAAGTCCATCACAAAAATGTACCTAACTCAGTAGAGGCCGATGAGGCGCCCAGAAAGCACGATCGCCGCAGCAACCATCGCGGTGCGGATCAATTTCTCTCCGCCCTTGACCGCTACCTGAGCGCCGCACCAACCGCCAACGAAGAACCCCGCCGCAAGCACAATTGCAGGCAACCACACAATCTTGCCTGAGAGCAAAAACACAGGCAGAGCAATAACGGTCACCGTCAGCGACACCACCATCTTCACGCTGTTCGCGGTCACCAAATCAAAACCTGCTCGAGTGAGCGCCGCAAGGAGCACCAGACCGATGCCCGCTTGAAACGCACCCCCGAACACTCCGATAAGCCCGAACACCACGACGGTCAACCATGTCGGCCACGGTTCAACCCCATCGCGGGCAGTGGGCTTGCGAACAGTGAGCACAATGAGTGGAATCATCAACACCCCAAAGACAATCTCAAAGGCTCGGTCGGGAAGGCGACTAATCGTCAACGAACCGATCAGCGAACCAACGAGCGTCGGAGCAAGCACCGGAATTGCCCGTGACAGTCCGTCAACTCCAAGTCGGCGAAAAGCAACGGTCGCGGATGCAGTCGAGGTGAGGATGCCAAGACGATTTGACCCGTTCGCGCTATTGCCCGGAACCCCGGCGAGCACCAGCAACGGAACCGTCAACATCGAACCTCCGCCGGCGACCGTGTTGATAATGCCAGCAACGATTCCACCGCCAGTTAATAACAACATTTCCCACCACGTCACAGGGCTTCACCCTACGAGGCACGTACGCTCATATTGTGCTTCGTCGCTATTCGCCGCAGAACACCGACGACGTTGATGACGTCGAAAGTGCGGGTCCGGTCGATCCGACTGTCTTCCAACCCGCACGCGAGGACGAGACACACGATCGGCGTCGCCAGAATCCAAACGCCGGAAGAATGCTGGGCACCGTCATCGCCGTTGCGGTGCTCGGGGCAATTCTTGTTGGAGGAGTCCAATGGATCGAACGAGAACGAGACATCGTTCCTGACCCAGTGACGTGGACATCAATCGTGACGGCTGATCGCGTCACTGGCGATCTCACTCTTCGACAT
>JAPOIQ010000355.1 GCA_029978815.1 bacterium | reverse complement strand
TCCATGACTTCACCACAATTTCTCGCTCACGAACTTGGGAACAGCCAGTGTCATCGACTTCCGAACTCATTGGCGCTCTCGATGATTTGCTCGTCAACGCTGTGGCAGCTCGCCCTGTCAGGTTGCTCGGTGTGCATGCGTCAAGTTTTGGAAATCCGGTCGAACAGTTAGATCTTTTCTCGAATGAGCGGACTGAACGAGGGCGTCGCGACAAGGCGGTTGATGAGGTGAGGGAACGTTTCGGTGGCCACGCAATACGTCTTGCAGGCACAATGGAGAAGAGAAGTGATGAGATTCCACCGAGTAGGCGTTGAGTCCTGGCTCGTGGCGTGCGAAACTATCTGGTAAGACCTCATTGACTAATGACAGGACCTATTGATGCCCCTTTCTGAAGACGAACAGCGCATATTGCGTCAGATCGAGCAGGAGCTCGAGCAGGATCCGTCGTTCTCAGAACGCGGGGTAGCGCTGTCGAGGCGCCGTCTCGTGATCTCAATTCTTGGTGCATCAGTCGGAATTGTTGCGACAGTTCTTTCGCTCGCCGTGAGTTTCTTGCTCGCATTTGTGATCTTTGTCGGTGTAGTGGTGCTTGGGGTGATTGCAGCCAATGAAATCGCAGTGATCGGTCGCGAGCAGTTGAGCGGGGCGTCCATGTCATCGTGGGCTGCAGCAGCTCGAGCGCGTCGGCAAGGCTGATTTCTAGTGGCCGATGCGGCTTCGTCATCAGAGTTTGTTGACGTGCGCATGGTGGTTGACCTTGGCGAGCGTCATCTGGCGGTTGGCATCATCGATAGTGACGGCAATGTGGGTGTTCGTGACCGGGTTGTCACGCCGACAAAAGATCGGTTGCCCGCGCTGACCCGCCTCATTCACCGCGTACTCGCTGCGACTCCGGCAGAGCAGCGGCCCGTCATGTGCGCAGTGACAGGACCAGGACCCGTCGATGAAGAGCGCGGATGTTTCTCTCCTCTCGGTCGCAACGATTGGGATGGGCTGCCGATTCGAGACTCGATCTCCGACATTGTTGAGTGCCCCACCATTCTCGAGAGCACGGGTCGGGCATATGCGCTCGCAGCCGCTGGTGGAACGTCAGTTATTGGGCTTCATCTTGGGGATGACGTCGATGGAGGAATCGTTGTTGGCGGGAGGCTCCTGGCTGGCGAAAGAGGTTCGGTTGGAGCGTTCGCGCATCTTGGAGTTGAGGTAGATGGCCGACCGTGTATCTGCGGTAAATCGGGTTGTCTTGAGACCTATGCAAGCGTTCGAGGGATCGAGGAGTCGACGGGACGAGGGCTTGTATCAACCCCAACATCGCTCATCACGCAGTCCGGAATGATGGTGGCCCGCGCCTGTGCATCTCTTGCCGCAATGATGGATATTCACCGGATCCGAATTGGTGGGGTTGTCGTTGAGGCGTTTCGCGAGGCGTTTATCGCGTCGATTCATAGTGAACTCGAGGAACGGTCACGTCTGACGCACCTGCGGGATCTCGACGTGGCCGTCTCACAATTTCATGTGTTGGCCGGTGCCTCTGCAGTGGCCTTGGCTTCGGATCTTGTGAGACCTGCGTCGCTCTAACCGGTTGCACGCTCCGCTACAGCGCCGCCAGTTGTGCTGGCTACGATTCAACTCATGCTTCCTGTGTATGACGTAGATGCCGATGCCTACCGCGCAAAGGTGAAGTCCTTTCTTGCCGACAAGTTGCCGAGCGGCTTTCGGGGAATCGGGACTCTCGAGGGTGATGAGGTCATCGAATTTGTCACTGACTGGCGAAAGACCCTGTACGAGTCGGGTTATCTTGCGCCGGGGTGGCCGCAGAAATACGGAGGAGCTGGCCTTTCTGCTCTCGAACAAGTAATTCTGGCTGAGGAGTTTGCCCTCGCAGGCGTCCCCACCGGCGGTCCTAATGACACGTTCGGTATTCAAATGCTTGGCAACACGTTGCTCATCATGGGAAGTGAAGAGCAACGCGAGTACTACCTACCTCGGGTGCTCTCTGGCGAGGACACCTGGTGCCAGGG
>JAPOIQ010000058.1 GCA_029978815.1 bacterium | reverse complement strand
CGGTCATCGGGTACGTGCAATATTTCACCGGCGTCCCTGAGTTGCTCGTGCTTGCCCATGTCGCAGGCGCATCGGTGTTGTATGTTGCGACGACCCAACTGGTGCTCGACACTGCCCGTCCAGCAGTCCTCCAGGTGAGATAAACGTGGTGCGAAACCGAGCCATTGATGCCGCGTTTTCGAAACTCGGTCTTTCGCCGGTGACCGCATCGAAAGATGACGTCATCGCGGCTCGCCGTCGACTGGCCCGCGAGTTGCACCCAGACCGGGCGGGTGGAGACCTTTCGTCGATGGCTGAGGTGAATCGAGCTGGAGATATTGCGCTTGCGCATGTTGAGAGCCGGCAAAACGAGAAGCACTCAGACGAACGGCCAAATCGAGAGCAACCCAAACGCGGTCCGCAGTCAGTGCAGAGAGACCATCCTTCGTTCACGATCGACGTCCTTCCGGTCGAAGCGTGGGAGGCACTTCGAATTGTGACGACCTGGATCGGGGAACTCATCGACGAGGATCCGCCATACCTGCTGGAGGCGCGCCTGGAAGTGCCGTATTCGGCCTGGTGTCGTCTCGAACTCGTTCCTGACGCTGGGTCGACAACAGTGACGGTGTCAGTGATGAGAGAAAGTGCGTTAGCAATAGATGTTGAGGTCATTCGAGACCTCTGGATCGATCAGCTCAATCAATTGGACTGGCAGAATCTGGACGGTGATCAGCAGCGGCCTTGGTGAGTCGGTCTCGAAGTGCGTGGCCAAGCCCGATAGCGGGTGGCATAACTGCAACGATGAGGCTGACACCGGCGGTGTCTGCGTCACGTAGATCGGAATACAACTTGCGGGCGGCTTCTGCAAGATCGTCTGTTCGATCGATGACATGCATGTCGGTGGGGTTGAGTTCGGGTAGTGGGTCGCCCTGTTCGATCAGCATTATTGGGGTCTGCGGTGCGTAGTGCGACACCATCATCCCGGCCGCTCGTGAGGGACCGGATGCTCCTTCAACATTCCCGATGAGGCTGATGATGTCTTCAGTGGGGATTCCGCCTGGCCGCAAGAGCTGTGGTGGTGTGGTCGTTATGTCGACGATGGTGCTCTCGAGGCCAACTCCGCACGAGCCGCCATCGAGAATAAGGTCGCGTTCAGGATCGAGGTAGTCGCCGACGTCATCGATGACATGTTGCGCAGAGGTCGGGCTGATCTTGCCAAACCGGTTGGCCGAAGGCGCAGCGATGGCGCCACCATGCTCTTCGAGTAGCGAACGAGTAAGCGGATGGGCAGGAACTCGAATGCCTACCGATGTTCTGCCCCCGGTGACGATGTCGGGCACTCGCTCGTGGCGGGGAGCGAGCAGCGTGAGAGGCCCTGGCCAACATGTTGTTGCGAGTTGTTGGGCGATCGGAGAACTGAGGTCGGCCCATCTTTCAGCGGTTGTGAGGTCTGCAACGTGAATAATGAGCGGATGGCCCGCCGGTCGATTTTTGGTTGTGAAAATTCGTTCAACCGCCGACGGCTGCGAAACGTCTGCAGCGAGTCCGTAGACCGTTTCGGTTGTAATCGCGACAAGACCGCCGGACTGTAATGCTCGCACTGCCCGAGATACGTCGGTGGTGACTGCAACCGATGTCGGGCTCACGTCGGGATGGCGTCAAGAAACTCGAGCACTGCATCGACGAAGTCGAATGACTCCGGGGTGGCGAAGTGGTCGATGTTTTTAAGAACTTTGCCCGTGGCGTTGGGCAGTGCATCGACGAGTTGATCTGCCGGGAAGACAAAATCTTTGTCTCCAACAATGACCAATGTCTCGCATGTGACAGTCGAGAGCACGTCGGTGGTGAGTCGAATTCGTTGGGGTTGCTTGAGCACTGCGGACAGGGCGGCTGCATCATTGCCGGCTTGGCCCGCATATTGAGCGAAAAGACGAGAGACATTGTCTTCAGGGTCGCCGTCGCCATCGACGGCGGCAATGATTTTTGCTGATCGCTCATCATCTCGTTCGAACACGTTTTTGCCGATGCCAGCAAGAACGAGTCGGCGGAACGCGCCAGGATGCTCTGTTGCGGTTCGTAAGAGTGTGAGTGCTCCCATCGAGAACCCAACCGCATCGATCGGAGTCCCGTCCTCGGGCAACGCCTCGACGACGCGAGTCGTGAGATCGGCATAGGCCTCTGGCTCATGCGGTTTTGGCGCAGTGCCATGACCGAGTAAGTCAACGCCGATCACCGGTCGACCGGCGTCCCCGAGAAGTGCTGTGAATCCATTGCGCTCCCAGGTGGTCGTAAACGATCCTCCCCAGCCGTGGACGCACATAACCGGGGTGTTGTCGTTGGTGTCAGCCATGGGTGATGACACTAGACGGATTTACGCCGAGGAAATGCACGATGTCACGTTGGGGTCATCTCGCGGAGGGTTAGCATTGTTGCGCCGTCCGAGGAGGACCCCGAATGCGAATGTTGCACCCGAATAACGCCCACGACCTGACTTACAACGATGTGTTCATGGTTCCGAGCCTGTCACAGGTCGGATCTCGCTTTGGCGTTGATTTGACGACCCCAGATGGGATCGGGACGACGATTCCGATTGTTGTGTCGAACATGACCGCAGTTGCCGGACGACGCATGGCTGAAGTTGTGGCGCGACGCGGTGGAATCACCGTGTTGCCTCAAGACATCCCGACCGATGTGATCGGTGATGTCGTGAAATGGGTGAAAGAACGGCATCCACTCTTTGAGACTCCGATTACGCTCGCGCCAGGCAACACCCTCGGTGACGCTCTTCAGCTCATTCACAAACGTGCGCATGACGCGATCGTTGTTGTTGATGACGGCGGCTGCCCGGTTGGAATCTTCACTGAAGAAGACGCAGCTGGCTTCGACCGGTTCACGCAGGTTCGCCATGTCATGTCTCGCGAGCTCGTCACGTTCCCTGAAACCATCGACGCCCCATCGGCGTTCGACATTTTGAGTGGACAGCGACTTTCGGTGGCACCTGTCGTTGGCGACGATGGCCGCCTGAAGGGTGTGATGACACGAAAGGGAGCCCTTCGATCAACGATTTACCGCCCGGCGGTCGACGCCGACGGCCGTTTGCTGATCTCGGTCGCAGTCGGCATCAACGCGGATCCGGCTGGTCGGGCAACCGCTCTTGCGGCAATGGGCGTTGACGTACTCGTCGTTGATACCGCTCACGGCCACCAATCGAAAATGATTGAGGTCGTGGAGCAAGTACGAGCTGCAGTCCCAGGAATGAAGATTGTCGCCGGAAACGTTGTGACGGCTGAGGGCACTCGCCACCTCATTGAGGCAGGAGCAGACATCGTGAAAGTTGGTGTCGGCCCTGGAGCGATGTGCACTACGCGAATGATGACTGGAGTGGGTCGCCCACAATTCTCCGCAGTGATCGAGTGTGCTGATGAAGCAGCGCGACTTGGCGGAACGATTTGGGCCGACGGGGGAGTTCGTTTCCCTCGAGATGTGGCCCTTGCCCTTGCTGGTGGTGCCGCAAACGTGATGTTTGGCTCATGGTTTGCAGGTACCTACGAATCCGCAGCCGATGTTCAGCGTGACACTGATGGGCGTTTGTATAAAGAGAGCTTTGGTATGGCCTCCAATCGAGCTGTGAAGAACCGTAGCCGTGACGACAACGAGCTCGAACGTGCCCGTAAAGAACTCTTTGAAGAGGGCATCAGCACCTCGCGGATGTATCTCGATTCACAGCGTCCCGGGGTTGAGGACATCATCGATCAAATCGTTGCTGGCGTTCGGTCATCGTGTACCTATGCGGGGGCGGGAACGATCCCTGAATTTCACGAGCGCGCAGTCGTTGGCGTGCAAAGCCATGCGGGCTACGAAGAGGGCCGCCCACTCGGAACAAGTTGGTGAGCGCCCCGGTGATCATTGCGATAGATGGTCCCGCTGGTGCTGGCAAGAGCACTGTTGCTCGGCGTGTCGCTGCCGAATTGGGAATTGATTATCTCGATACGGGCGCAATGTATCGAGCAGTCACATTCGGTGTCCTTTCACGCGAGATCGACCCCTCAGATGCTGAGTCGGTGATCGGTGTGTGTCGCGACCTCGAACTCAACATCGGTGTTGATCGAATTGTCGTGGACGGCGTTGACGCAACATCGGTTATTCGTGGCCCTGAGGTGACGTCTGCGGTAAGTGCGGTTGCCGCCACTCCGGCGGTGCGTCAATTTTTAGTGGAGTTGCAACGGGCTTGGATTCGTGAGCGCGGTTCTGGAGTGGTGGAGGGTCGTGACATCACAACAGTTGTGCTTCCTGATGCTGACCTCAAATTGTTTGTCACCGCGTCTCCGCGTGTCCGAGCCGAACGCCGAGTAGCTGAGTCGGGCGGCGATGTTGATGCCGTTGAAGCAGCAATTGCTGAGCGCGATCGCCGAGATGAGACTCGAGAGGCCTCGCCTCTCAGCATTTCCTCTGATGCTGTTGTGATCGACACCAGCGAAATGTCGATTGATGATGTCGTTGCAGATGTTCTCGCAAGGGTGAAAGGCTAGGAACATGACACGGCATCAGACCTTTGTCGTCGGCCAATCGCTGCCCTCCAAGGTGTTCTACCGTTTCGGTCGCTTCATTGTGTCTGGCGGCACGCGGGTCTACACGAGAATGTCGATTGTGGGGCGTGAGAATTTGCCACCAACCGGACCGTACGTACTCGCGCCGGTGCACAGGTCGTATATCGACACCCCAATCGCTGGCTGTGTGACCACTCGGCGACTCAGGTTTCTCGGAAAAGATTCGATGTGGGCATCGAAATGGTTTGGCTGGGTACTGTCATCGTTGGGCGCGATCCCCGTGACCAGAGGCGCTGCTGACCGCGAGGCGATGAAGCGAGCGGTAGCGGTCCTTGAAGCCGGTGAACCGCTGGTCTTGTTCCCGGAGGGCGAACGAAAATCCGGTCCCGTCGTTCAGCCGATGTTCGATGGAGCGGTGTATATCGCTTTGAAGGCTGGGGTGCCGATTATTCCGGTCGGCATCGGTGGATCAGAAAAGGTCATGCCGAAATCCGCGAAGTTCATCTATCCGCGGAAAGTCCGTGTTGTGATTGGTGAGCCAATTCAGCCAAATATTCCCACCGGTGAGAGCAGTCGAGTGCCGAGAAGCGCAATTGCTGAGCAGAGCGCCACATTGCATGCAGCATTGCAGCGTTTGTTCGATATGTCGATGGTTGGAGTTGGTTGGTCGTATCCGCCCGAAGTCGCTCAGGACCAGAACGCAACGAACGACTGAGCGAGCGTCACGGGGTCGTCAACCCCGCACAGTTCGCGGGCCGAGTGCATTGATAGTTGCGGCACTCCGATGTCGATGGTGTCGATTCCAAGGCGGGTGGCAGTGATCGGGCCAATTGTTGAACCGCAGGGAATGTTGTTCCGAGAGGAGAACACCTGAGTTGGAAGGCCGGCCGACTCACAGATAGCTGCATACCGCTGTGCAGATGTTGACGACGTTGCGTAACGCTGATTCACATTGAGTTTGATTGCAGGACCTTGGTTCACAACCGGTGCGTGCCCGTGATCGTGACGGTCGGCATAGTTCGGGTGGATCGCATGGGCATTGTCAGCTGAGATACACATCGAGCGGCTGAGCGACCGCGCAAGGTCTGCCGTCGTGCCCCCTCGTGCGGCGACGATTCTTGTGAGCACCTGCTCGAGGGTTGGTCCCGCCGCTCCTGTCGTGCTTGCGGAGCCAACCTCTTCATGATCGTTGAGAACAACAACCTGAAGATGCTCAGAGGCCGCGGTCTCGCATAACGCGGTAACAGCTGCCCAGCATGAAAGTAGGTTGTCGAGTCGGCCAGATGCCAAGAGCTCTTGGTTGGCTCCGAGTCGAGCAGCGGGTTGGGTGTCGAACAGGGAGATATCCCACCACGCCACCGAGTCGAGACCGGAGAGTTGGTGGAGGTGCTCAACGACCGCTGGGGTTGCATCACCAATTGCCCAGATCGGCATGAGGTGAGCCTGTGGATCAAGCCGGAGTCCTTCGTTGACACCGCGGTCGAGATGAATCGCGAGCTGGGGGATTCGAGCGATTGGATCAGAACGAACAAGAGCGGTTTCACCTGACTTGCTGACGACTCTTCCCGCCAAACCCAAGTCGCGGTCGAGCCAGGAGTTGTTGAGTATCCCGCCGTACACCTCAACTGAAAGTTGGTGCCAGCCGTGATGGTAGGTGTCAGGGTTTGGTTTCAACTTGAAACATGGTGAATCGGTGTGGGCGCCGACAAGCAGCATTGGTGGCGCTAATTCTGATGTGTTTGGTGCTTTCCAGGCGATGAGCGCTCCATCTCTGCGGATGAAACAAAAGCCATCAACGGCAGCGGAGTTCCACTCATCGGTCAGGAATAACTCGGTTGCCCCTGCTGAGCGGAGTCGTTGCGCACACTCGTCGACCGCATGAAATGGGGACGGTGACGCATCGAGCAACCGCATGCAATCGTCAATGGTGATGTTGCTCGAAGTTGGTGTCATATGTTCAGCGCGTCCTCAACGGATGTGAGCGGCTACACAGGAGTGGGCCCCTCACAGAATTACGTGTGGAAAGTCTAGGTCGGACGCACTTCTCGCGATCAGTCCGTGTCAGCCGCTGTGAGCGCCAACGGTTGGGTGGCGGCTCGCAGCGCGATGTCTCGTCATCGTAGGGTGAGATGGATGGGGGAATGCCGGCACCTTGAATGGCAGGTTGGTGATGTCACGATTCGGCGG
>JAPOIQ010000175.1 GCA_029978815.1 bacterium | reverse complement strand
TTCCTCTCCCCTGATGATGTGCTTGCAATCGCGAAACAAGGCGCCAAACAGGGATGTCACGAAGCGCTGTTCACGTTGGGTGAAGCACCCGAGGACCGATACGACGTTGCCCGCCAATGGCTCACTGAGCGCGGCTACGACTCGACCATTCACTATCTCCACGACATGGCTCAACTCGTGCTCAACGAAACCGGGCTACTCCCACACGCAAATGCGGGGGCAATTTCTCATCAAGACCTCGAGTTACTCCGTCGGGTCTCGCCGAGCCAGGGAATGATGGTCGAAACCCTTCGCGGTGATCTTGCATGTCACCGCGGGGCCCCTGATAAAACACCTGAACGTCGACTTGCAACCCTCGAAGCAGCGGGAGAGCTCAAGATTCCGTTCACTTCTGGAATTCTCGTCGGCATTGGCGAAACCCGCGCCGATCGACTCGCCGCTCTCGATGCAATTGCCGACTCTCATCGCCGACATGGCCACGTTCAAGAAGTCATCGTCCAGAACTTCCTTCCGAAGCCAGGAACGGGCATGCGGAACGAGCCTGCATGCCCGACAGATGAATATCTTTGGACGATCGCCGCAGCGAGAGTGCTGTTGCCAGAGGACATTCACCTTCAGGCCCCTCCAAATCTCTCTGACGACATCGGCCAACTTATCGATGCCGGAATCGACGATTGGGGTGGTGTTTCGCCCGTCACCGCTGACCATGTCAACCCCGAGCGTCCGTGGCCAGAACTCGATCGGTTACGGACGATCACCGAAGAACGCGGTTACGCGCTCGCACCACGACTTACCGCTCACCCCGAATACGTCCTCAACCCTTCCGAATGGATAGATGAGGGATTGCGTTTTGCTGTTCTTGACCGCTCAGATGCCGAAGGACTCGGGCGCGACGACCCGGGCGCAATCTGGCCCGAGAAGACAACCGCAGCTGATGTCGTTCATGACGGCGCTGAGGTCGTACTCATTGGTCACCGCTCGACGGCGTGGTACGCCGGGGCGACAAATCCTCCGACCACCCTTGTTCCCGGTCGCTCTGCAACAGCCGCCGACTCGCCTATCCGGCGTGTGCTCGACGCCGTTGCGGCAGACGAGCAGCTCACCGAGGATGACATTGTCACCTTGTTCTCCGCCCGCGGACCAGAAGTCAACGCCATTGCTGAGGTGGCCGACCATCTCCGATATGAAGCGGTCGGCGACACCGTCACATGGGTACACAACCGGAATATCAACTACACGAACGTGTGCACGTTCAAGTGTCGTTTCTGCGGGTTCTCAAAAGGCCCGATGTCACTCAACCTGCGAGGTACTCCCTACCTCCTTACCCTCGACGACATCGCTGAACGAGCACGAGAGGCTGAAGAACTCGGCGCGACCGAGGTGACCCTGCAAGGCGGTATTCATCCTGACTTTGACGGCGACTACTACATCGACGTCACTCATGCGGTTCGCAGCGCAGCACCGTCGATCCACGTTCACGGTTTCACCGCCCTCGAGATCACCGAAGGTGCAAAACGCCTCGGCGAAGACCTCGTGACGTACCTTGGTCGACTCAAAGAAGCAGGCCTCTCGTCGCTTCCTGGAACCGCCGCAGAAATTCTCGACGACACGGTTCGTGCAGAACTTTGCCCCGACAAAATCACGACAGCAGAATGGCTCGACTGCCATGCAGCCGCCCACGAAGTAGGGCTCGGGTCGAATGTCACCATGATGTTCGGATCGATTGAGCACCCTCGATCATGGGCCAAGCACTTCATTGTGACCCGCGACCTACAAGCGATCACAGGTGGGTTCACTGAATTCGTAGGCTTGCCATTCGTCCACATGGCGTCGCCGATCTACTTGCAACGCAAGGCGCGTCGTGGGCCGACATTCAGAGAGACCCTTCTTGTGCACTCCATCGCCCGAATTGTGTACCGAGGACTCATTGACAACATCCAATTGTCGTGGGTGAAACTTGGCGAACATGCGAGCCGTCAACTGCTGCAGGCAGGGTGTAACGATCTTGGAGGCACGCTGATGGATGAAAACATCTCGAGTGCTGCGGGGGCGGCTCACGGGCAAGGAATGACATCAGACGACTTCTCCCACCTCATTGAGCCCCTCGGGCGGCGCCTCGCTCAGCGCACTACGTCTTATGGCCGCGCCGATCAACCAAATGCGCAGAGCAAAGAATCTGTGTCGTAGCGGCCGAAACCGCCTAACATCTGCTCGTTACATTTTGGTCGTCCGTCAGGAGACGGCCAGCAAGGCCCTACAGGAGGCACTTTCACCGTGGATATGATCCCCTACCTCGCCGCGGCATCGGCTATAGCCGCACTCGCATTAGCGGCGATTTTCTATAAAGCCGTTGAGGCAGCGCCACCCGGCGATGACCGCATGGTCTTCTTGATGACCGAAATCCAAAAAGGTGCGAAAGCGTTCCTCTACAAGGAGTACTCCTGGGTCGCAATCTTCGTGGTTGTCCTTGCGATTGTGCTTGCGATCGTTATTGCGCCGTTGGCAGCGGTCTCCTACGTCCTCGGTGCATTGCTGTCAGCTGGCGCCGGCTACATCGGAATGACCGTCGCAACGATGGCGAACGCTCGAACTGCAGAAGCAGCGAAGTCAGGCGCCGGCAAGGCACTTCCAGTGGCCTTCCGTGGTGGTGCCGTCATGGGGTTCACCGTCGCTGGACTCGCCCTTCTCGGCCTCATGTTCACATACCTGTTGTTCGTTGTGTGGCTTGAAGTTGATCAAGCATTCGAAATTGTGACGGCATTCGGACTTGGTGGATCTTCGATCGCGCTCTTTAGCCGCGTTGGTGGAGGTATCTACACCAAGGCTGCTGACGTCGGCGCCGATCTCGTCGGCAAGGTTGAAGCCGGAATTCCCGAAGACGACCCTCGTAACCCCGCCACAATCGCCGACAACGTCGGTGACAACGTTGGTGACGTAGCCGGTATGGGTGCCGATCTCTTCGAGTCATACGCCGGCTCAATCATCGCGCCAATCTCGCTCATTGCGTTCGCCGGCGCAGGCGGGCTGACTGCAGCAGGAATTAAGACCGATCAGAACCACTTCGTTGCGTACTTGATGTTCCCAATTGCGATCGCGTTCGTAGGAATGGTTGCCTCGATTATCGGTTCATTCTTCGTGAAAGCTGGTGACTCAACTGACAGCCACGCCCTTTCACGGGCGCTGCACCGCGGTACGAACATCGCAATGGGTCTCACCATCATTGCAACCGTTGTTGCGTCTTACATGATCTTTGACGTTGAGAAGCCATGGGGTATCGCCGTTTCAGTTATCGGCGGTCTCATCATCGGCTGGGCACTTGGCAAGACAGCCGAGTACTACACCTCTGACGCCTTTGCACCGGTGAAAAAGATTGCAACCCAGTCAGAGACCGGGCCTGCGACGACTGTCCTTTCAGGTATTTCGACGGGAATGGTTTCGGTAGCTTCATCAGTGGTTCTCATCCTCATCGGCGTGCTTGTCGCATGGTGGGGTGGGGATATGTCATTTGGTGAAACCGAGGTGCCTGGAGGAATTTACGGAATCGCTGTTGCCGCAATCGGCATGCTCGCCACCACCGGTGTGGTCGTCTCCGTAGATGCCTATGGCCCAATCTCAGACAACGCTGGCGGTATCGCCGAAATGGCTCACCTTGACCCTTCGGTTCGCAAAGTCACCGATGCGCTTGACAGCTTGGGCAACACCACCGCTGCCATCGCAAAGGGTTTTGCTGTCGGCTCTGCTGCACTCACCGCTCTGGCGCTCTTCAAGAGCTTCGAGTATGCGATTGCAGCAGCAGGTGGTTCACTTGACCTCAACATTGGCGAAGTCGATGCCTTTATCGGTCTCTTCCTCGGAGCCGGACTCCCCTTCCTGTTCGCAGCCCTCACCATCGATGCCGTTGGCCGGGCAGCGAACAAGATGATCGAGGAGGTTCGTCGACAGTTCCGCGAGATTCCTGGTCTTCGTGAAGGCAAAGAGGGTGTCATTCCTGATTCAGCGCGCTGCGTTGCTATTTCTACCGAAGCGTCGCTTCGTGAGATGCTCATTCCTGGAGCGCTTGCGGTCGTCGTCCCACTCGTCACAGGATTTATCTCAGTCAACGCACTCGGTGCGATGCTGGCTGGCGTTCTCGTCAGTGGATTCGCAATTGCGATCTACATGGCGAACGCCGGTGGCGCATGGGACAACGCAAAGAAATACATCGAAGCAGGAAACCACGGCGGCAAGGGATCAGATGCCCACAAGGCTGCTGTCGTTGGTGACACCGTTGGTGA
>JAPOIQ010000007.1 GCA_029978815.1 bacterium | reverse complement strand
GACGTTTAGCTTTTACGTCTGAGTTAGCTATGACGACCCCGTTTAACCAGCAGAGACGTTAAGCACGCCCGTGTTGTCAAAGGCCTCGTCCTCGTCAGCACAACGGCAGGCCTTGATCTCGCATTGGAGCGCAACGAACGCAAAGCAGCCGATGATGCTCTTGCTGACAGCATTGAGCAGGAAGGTGTTCCAGCATTTCTCGACCGGTGGATGTCGCTCCCAATGTTCGCCAACCTTCGACCGACCGCTGAAGATCTTGCCGCCCGGAAACTCAATAGCGGTGTCGGTCTTGCAGAGTCTCTGCGCCAGGCGGGGACCGGCCGTCAAGAACCACTTTGGGATCGACTGGACAACATACGTGTCCCAACGCTCATCGTGACTGGCGAACAAGACCTGAAGTTCAGTGCGCTCGGCGAACGTCTCGCCAACACCATTCCAGAATCATCTCTTGAGGTGATCCCGCAGACCGGACACGCAGTTCACCTCGAACAGCCTCAGCAATTTTCCGAGACAGTTGCCGAGTGGGTATTCACACGAGGTAACACCTAATCGGGCGTGCAACCAAGTGAAGGTCAGAGAACTACAGAATGACCAGCCCTGCACTCAGCAATACTCCGAACATCAATTGCAAACGCCCGGTCGCTCCAAGCACAGGAATGAGTTCACCTCCCGACGCGCCTTGCTGAATCCTCTTGATCACCGGAAGCGCGGGCCCTACGACACACAGCGCAATAAGAGCGCCCACATCACGCATTCCAAGCGCTGTGAGACACGAAAGACCGACAAGAGATACATAAAAGATTCGCGTGGCACGATCGCCAAGCCGAACTGCCAGAGTCTTCTTGCCGACCTCTGCATCAGTTGGTAAATCTCGAAGATTGTTCACCACTAGGAGCGCACATGCGAGAGCACCGACACCTGTGCCCGCCACCCACGAACGCCAGGGAAGTTCCTCGATTGCGACAAACGTCGTCCCTACAGTCGCAACGAGTCCAAAGAAGACAAAGACGAAGATCTCTCCAAGTCCGAGATAGCCGTAGGGCTTTGGACCACCGGTGTAACCCCATGCCGCGAGCAACGCCGACAAGCCGACAGCGATCAGCCACCAAGATGTCATCAAGGCCAACAACAAACCAGCGAGAGCGGCAAGCCCAAGGCTCAACAGCGCAGCAGCCCGAACCTGACTCGGCGAGGCGGATCCCGATGCAACCAACCGCAAGGGGCCAACTCGAACATCGTCAGTTCCTCGAATACCGTCGGAATAGTCATTTGCGTAGTTCACGCCGATCTGCAAGAAGAGACTTACAAGCAGCGCAAGAAGCACACCAGCCCACGACACCGCCGACCAACGTGATGCATCAATTGCCACCGCTGCACCAACTGCGACAGGAACAACAGCCGCCGGAAGAGTACGGGGGCGGGCTCCAGCAATCCACATGCGTATTGATGGCGTCCCGGTCATACATCGGCAATGATGGTGCATGAACCTCCCGTTCACAACTTCAACTCGCTCGGACAATGCCCAAACTCACCGCACTTGACCTTCCTGGCTCTCCGGAGTTCGTTCACGCCTTACAGCAAGTATGGGAGCGTGGAGACGCGGTGTTCCCTCTCGACCGCCGTCTACCTCTCAACGCCCAGCGGTCGCTTCTCAAACGATTCGGGGTGGCAACCATCATCTCAGAAGATGGAGAGTCCACGCTCAATGACGGCCAACCTGTGGAACCCGGCGATGCCATCGTTATCGCCACGAGTGGGTCATCGGGACCTCCAAAGGGTGCAGTGCTCACCCATTCATCTCTCGAGGCGTCTGCGAGGGCGACGTCTGCCCGACTCAAGGTAACCACAAATGACCACTGGCTTGCGTGCCTTCCGCTCGCCCATATCGGAGGACTCTCAGTCATTACCCGGTCGCTCATCACTGGCACCGCACTCACTGTGATCAATGGGTTCGATGCGGCCACCGTCGATAACTCTGATGCCACCCTCGTTTCGTTGGTGAGCACGGCTCTTCAACGCATCGACGCATCACGGTTCCGATGTATCGTGCTCGGGGGTGCCCGACCGCCAGCCGACCGTCCGGCGCATTGCGTGGCGACCTATGGGCTCACCGAAACGGGTAGTGGCGTGGTCTACAACGGGATGCCGCTCGACGGTGTGTCGATCGAGATCCGAGAGGGAGAGGTCTACCTCAAGAGCCCAACCCTGCTTCGCTGCTACCGCGATGGCACCTCTCCTCTCACGACCGATGGCTGGCTACCTACTGGCGACCTTGGGGTGCTGCGCGATGACGGAAGTCTGCATGTCGAGGGGCGACGAGGCGATGTCATTAACTCTGGTGGCGAAAAAGTCTGGCCCGAAGATGTTGAACGTCAACTCATCCTGCATCCAGATGTCGTAGATGTCGCTGTGATCGGAGTGCAAGACATCGAATGGGGCCAGGTCGTTACCGCACTCGTCGTGACAGATCGCAACGACCTCGACCTCGATGATCTCAGGGACTTTTGCCGAGATCAACTTCCCGGTTATGCGCTCCCCCGGCGGCTCCAGCGAGTGACTGCGATCCCTCGTACCGCTCTCGGCAAAGTTCGCCGCAACAAACTTCCGGCCTCATTCTGATCAGCCGGCAGCGTCTTTCACGCCAGCTCCACCGTCAATGACGTAGGTTTCACCGGTAATCCACGACGCAAGATCTGATGCAAGGAACGTCGCAAGGTTTGCGATGTCTTGAGGTTCACCGAGTCGTCGAACGGGAAGTTCCTTCGCCAATTTGTCGCCGAAATTGTCGACGAGCACTTGAGCAAAATCGGTCACGACGAGACCTGGAGCGATACCGAGAACCCTCGTCGGTCCAATTTCACCAGCAAGCTGTTTTGTGAGGTGAATAAGAGCCGCTTTCGTCAGGTTGTACACGCCAAGATGCGGCCCTGACCGAAGACCACCCACCGACGCCATATTGATGATGACCCCGGGCTTCTTGGCAAAAGCAGCTCTGTGGGCGGCCGCGGACCAGAACACCGGGCCTCGAAGATTGACTTCAAAGGTCTTGTCCCAACGAGCTTGGTCGACCTCCAGCACCGGGCCGTAATAGGGGTTCGTCCCTGCGTTATTCACCAAAATGTCAAGCGAACCAAATCGCTCAATCGTTGCGGCAACTGTCTTCTCTCCAGAATCAGCGTCACCGACATGGGAGGCGATGACATCAACCTCGCCATCCATTCCGGCCTGCACTTCTTTCAACTGGTCAAGCTTGCGTGAGGTAAGCATGACCTTGGCTCCCGATGCGGCCATTGTCGCCGCTACCGCTTGACCAATACCTCGTGATGCTCCTGTAACAAGCGCGACTTTTCCCTCAAGTGATACGTCCATAGCGAGAACTTACTTGAATGATGGAGTTGGCCTGTTAGTCGGATGACCCGCCGGCAGACGACTGCGTGTCGGTGCCGTCGACCAAGATCGGAGTGATGCGAACGCGTCGAACCCGTCTGCCCTCAACCGATTCAGCGACAAAGGTAAACCCCTCAAAGTCGACAACATCACCTGGTTCAGGAACTCGTTCAAGCGACGAGAACACAAACCCTCCGACACTGTCGAAGTCGACGTGCGGAATCTCGACACCGAGTTCGTCGGCAAGATCTTCGATATTGAGACCACCGTCAACGAGCAAAGAGCCATCATCGAGCCTCTCGATTTCGCTCTCCTCGGCGTCGTACTCATCGACGATCTCGCCGACAAGCTCCTCGAGGCAATCTTCTAAGGTCACAAGCCCAGCAATATCGCCATATTCATCAGCGACGATGGCAAGATGGAACTTGCCGTCTTGCATCTCTCGCATAAGACGAGCAACCGGCTTGTTTTCGGGAATAAACATCACATCCCGAGCAAGATCCAGCACCGGCAAGTCGCCTCTGCCTTCCCGCTCGGCACGCATGAGGTCCTTCGTGAATGCGAGCCCGACAATGTCGTCTTCGTCGCTTCCCGAGACTGGCAACCGGCTGAACCCATGTGCAATACCGAGGTTCAGCGCGTCAGTGATCGTCGCAGTATTCGCAACGATCACCATGTCAGGACGAGGGACCATCACTTCACGCGCGACAGTGTCACCGAATTCAATAATCGACTCAATGAGTTCACGTTCTTCATGTTCGATCACCTCGTCCTCGGCTGCGGCTTCAACGATCCCCAAGAATTCTTGTTCGCTGACGAATGGTCCGCTTTCAAGCCCTCGGCCTTTCACGATCACGTTGGTCAGGCCAATGAGGGCGGCAGAAATCATCCTGAGTGGAGGAAACGCTGTCAGCGCTCGTATCGGGCGAGCAGCTAATAGGGCGGCGCGATCAGGGTTGAGTACGGCATAGGTCTTTGGAACTGCTTCGGCGAGCACGAAGAAGACAACGACGTTCAACGTGACACCAACCGCTACACCAACACCCCCGAAGAGGTTCCCGGCGACGATACCTGTGAGGGTTGCCTGCACTGTCTGACAAACGTTGACCATCAGCAGCAGCGGATTGATCCACCCTTCTGGGTTCTCGACGATCGCAGTCAAACTTGGTTCAATTCGAGGCTTGTTCTCGGTGATCGCCGCCGCACGAGGCTTGGTCATTTTTGAGAGACCCATCTCGGCAATTGCAAGGAAGATGAGCACGACGAGCAACAGCAAGATGACGACAAGCATCACAAGATTTGCGCCGGTCATGAGCCAACCTCTGCGCGGTGATCAAAACTAAATCCGTCGGGCGCCTCGCCATGCCAGAAGAAGTTCATCAGGTGCTTACGCTCACGGGCCTGCATTTCTGTTTGCTCTCCTGCAGTCGCATTATCAAATCCGAGAATATGAAGGATTCCATGGACGACAAGTAGGGCGATCTCATCATCGACACTGCCGGCATGCGAAGGTGCTTGCTGCTTTGCCACCGCAGGGCACACCACAACATCGCCGAGCAACTGGGGAATTCCATCGGCCACAGGCATCCCATCATCAAGGGGAAATGAAAGAACATCGGTCGGGTAATCACCGGCCTCGCCAAAATGTTCGATCTTGAGTTCACGGATGTCAGCCACACCAACAAAGGTGAGCGTGAGTTCTCCGGTTACTCCCTCTGCGTTGAGGACATCCTCTGCAAGAGCACCCCAGCGCGCAAGGTCGATCTCGACCTCATCCTGCGCATTCTCGGTGACGACAACCACTTCATTGGGGTTGCCGTCGGTGGGACTTGACGGCTCCTTCACGAAGACGTCCGTTCTTCATAAGCCGCAACAATGTCGGCGACAATTCGGTGCCGCACAACGTCACCTGCACCCAATCGAACAAATTCGAGGCCATCGATTCCGTCGAGAACGTGCTGCAGCCCGCTGAGCCCACTGCGGCCATCCGGGACGTCAACCTGCGTTGCATCACCCGTCACCACAACTTTCGAGCCAAATCCAATTCGGGTGAGAAACATCTTCATTTGCTCTGGAGTCGTGTTTTGGGCTTCGTCAAGAATGATGAATGAGTTGTTCAGCGTTCGACCACGCATAAATGCAAGCGGAGCGACTTCGACGACACCACGCTCGAGGAGTTTCTGGGCTCCTTCGGTGTCGATCATGTCGTAAAGGGCGTCGTAGAGCGGCCTGAGATACGGATCGATCTTTGCCATGAGGTCGCCCGGCAAAAAGCCAAGGCGCTCTCCTGCCTCGACTGCCGGTCGAGTCAGGATGATTCGCTGCACTTCCTTTGCCTGCAGGGCCTTCACCGCCATCGCCATTGCGAGCCAGCTCTTTCCAGTGCCAGCAGGGCCGATACCGAATGTGATGACATTGCGCTCAATGGCATCGACATACCGCTTCTGACCAGCAGTCTTCGGTCGTACATGACGACCACGGGAACCTCTGAGGACCTGGTGGGTGAGCACCTCAGAGGGCCGCTCATCAGCTTGGACCATCTGAATTACTCGACCGAGGGTTACATCATCAAGTTCTTGCCCGCGTTCAATCAGCGCAATAAGTTCCTCGAACAATCGGCCAACACGGTCAGATTCGGGACCGCGGATCAGAATCTCATCGCCGCGCATCTGGATTGAGGCTGCAGGAAATGCAGATTCAACCGAACGGACATTGACATCCCGTGGGCCACACAGCGGCGCAAGAAGGTGCTGGCCGGGCACAACAACCCTGGTGAGGGCATCTGTGGATGTCATTCGGTGGTGTTCATCTGTGGTTCGGATTTTCTTCGATTACTGCTATCCACAGCAACCGATGGGATAACGGTAGCGGGTCAGCGCAGCATCCTGCGACTGGAATCGACTTGGTCTTGCCGCCGACCCGACCTTCGGGGTCATAGAAGGTCGGGAATCCCGTCATCGACAACCACGCCAGCGGTGTTCAGAAGCATTGAGACAAGGGTGTACTGGCCGACGGTGAACACGATGTCGAGAAGTTGTTCGGTGCTGTACGCCTCCGCCAACGTTGACCACGTCGGGTCGTCGATGCGCTGACGAGCGTGCAATTCATCTGCTGCAGAGAGCAGCGCTTTTTCCAACTCGGTTCCGGGCCAGTCCTCCACGGGGCCTTTCGTTGCTTCAATGTCGTCGTCAGAAAGGTCACAATCTTTTGCGATTTGGGCGTGCTGAGCAAACTCGTAACGTGACCCGCAGCGAACACCGGCCCGCAGAATCAAAATCTCACGATCTCGTGGCGACAACGTGTTTTTCGCCATGATGTGTCCCGCAAAGACCATCCAACGTCGGAGAAGATCGGGGTGATGCGCAAGTGTCCCAAAGATGTTGATCGGCTTTCCGTTCGGACCCTTGAGGCCGGCACGATCAATAAACTCCGCCACCTCAGGCGATGGGTTCTCGATCGGGAAAATGCGAGGTGAGTCTCCGGTCATCTTTCTGACAGTAGAGACTCACCTCCCGCTCGGGAGGGTCGGAGCAAAGCAAACTCCGACCACTCAGAGGCGACGATGGGAATCGAACCCATGTACAGGGCTTTGCAGGCCCTTGCCTAAGCCACTCGGCCACGTCGCCAGACCAATGACCCTACCCGCATGCCTTGGCTGACACTCCGTTGGCGACCAAGATAGAGGGATGGGAGTTCAGCAAGTTGGACCACGCTGGGCCACAATCGCGGTGCTCGTCGTTGGCGGCCTGTCCGCTTGCACCGCGGAAAATCCTTCTGCTGCCGTTTCAGACCCGTGTCAACGTCGAGTGGACGCCTCCGCTCTTGCAATTGATGTCAGTGAGACAGCAGAACTCCTCGATATCGCTATCGAAATTTGCGACACGCTTTCGGCCTTCGAATCTGCGTTTGCTCAACACCCTGGCGTTCTCGGATTCTCCACTCTCGAAGTCGTCGCACGCCGCTGCCTCCACAGCTCTAACGATCAGTTAACGAACGCCTCCATCTGTGGGCAAGCTCCAGTTATTGCGCTCACCGGCCTTCCCTCATTTACCGAAGATGCTGGGACCGATGTCTACACGGGAGTGGCACTTGATGGCAGAGCTGTTGAGTTGACGGCCGAGGCAGGTACCGAGTTTGTTCGAGGTATCCCAGCTGACCTCATAAATGTTGCGGATCTCGCTGCACAAAATGACTGCAACGAATTATCGGAGTTATCTGAGCGCTGGAGGGCTGAAGCCGAATTCGATGAGAGTGGAACCTCATCAGTGTTCGCTCACGCCGCACAAGTCATCGCTAACCACGTGGGCTGCAGTATCTAGCGAATTACTCACGTCAGTCGCTCTGCAACAACGCGACAATTTCGTCGACGATCTTTGCCGACGATTGCGTGTCTGTTCTCACCTGAGGAAATTTTGAGTATGCCGGTGTCCGTGCAGCGACGAGTTCTGCGATGCGATCACGTGGGTTCTCAACTGCGAGCATCGGCCGTCGTTGGCCAGCTCGCTCTCCCCCCACCCTGCGATAAATCGTGTCGACATCAGCAACAAGACTGACAATTAATGACCCTGCACCTTTGAACACGTCTGAGACTGCATCGTCGACGAGCATCCCACCTCCGGTCGCGATAACGAGAGC
Source organism: bacterium (assembly GCA_029978815.1). Lineage (GTDB taxonomy): Bacteria > Actinomycetota > Acidimicrobiia > Acidimicrobiales > Ilumatobacteraceae > Casp-actino5. Next base: position 5,313 of record JAPOIQ010000007.1, on the reverse strand, counting down.
CGGTAGCGGGGCAAGTTCGGATGCGAGATCGCGTTCGATAGCGCGAAACGTCTCCTCGCCTTGAGTGTTGAAAATCTCGGGTATTGGCCCAAATCGCTCTTCGATGAGGCGATCTGTATCAACAAACCCGTACCTCAGTCGTGCTGCTAAATGCCGACCGACGGTCGACTTTCCCGTCGCCATGAAACCGGTGAGCACGACACTCCGCTGGCGACTGTCCCCGCCGATTCGATCGTCTTGCTCCCTCACGTCTGCCATTCTCTCACGAACGCGGCGACGTAACTCGGCGCAGGTTCTACGCGCCGATCTTTACATCACGCCGAATGCTGTTGCGCGAAGGCAGCGAGAGCCTCCGAAACGTCCCTGGGACGCTGGGCGTGGACGTCGTGATGTGCTCCTTCAAACCAGACTGCATCAACACCGGATCCAACCGTTGCCATGAGTGACTCGATCGCGGACCGTCGTTGTCGCCTCCGAGCGTTATCACCACTATCTGCCACGAAGAATCGAACCGGCACGGTCACGTTCTTTAGAGCCTCTGCTGGTTCATGGTTCCAGAGACCAAAGAGCACCTCACGATGATCCTCACGGGCGAGCCGGGGCGAAATCGTTCCATCCGAACGGATATGAAAGTTTGCAAGTGTGCCTTGACGTCCCTCTTCTGGCCAATCGGCAGCCGATTGAGACATCCAGTCTTGAATTCTCTGAAGCGGAACTCCTTCGAGCACAGGCGGCGCCAGAGCTTCCCAGCATTCTTCCCAGGTTGGGTAATGGTCTTTCAAGCGAATGAAACCGCCGTCAATGCCAACAACTCCGTTCATCAACTTGGGGTGCCGAGCAGCGCACTCAACAACAACATTTCCTCCCCAGGATTGCCCAACCAAAAAACGCTCACTCGAATCGATCGAGTCGACGAGTTCTGCGAGATCGTCAGCGACAGTTTCCATCGCGTACCCGGTTGTTGATTGTGCGGAGTGTCCATGACCACGCTGGTCAACCGCAATGACACGATCCCCTAAGGAGGTCAGATGTCGAAGGACCCCATCCCAGAGCCGAGCGTTTGACGAGAGCCCATGCACCAAACACCATGCCCTCGGGGAGCCTGCCCGTCCATTGTCGATGACGGAAAGTTCAGCGCCCGACGACAATACAACGGAACTTCGTGTCGCCTCCCGCGGCGCTATGTCGGCGTTGTCCACGACGAGAACGTATCGATGAATCTGCCCACACGTACAACTGAAGACCCTCCAATAGGTGCTGGCTCACTCGCCACCTCGTAGGGTCATGACCGTGACAGCCCACCACACCCCCACTGTGGCAAACACCGAACCGAATCTCGACCTCAAATACGCGAAGCGTGTCCTCGTCACCGTCGTTTCGACGGTCATCGTGTTCACGTCATCGATGACCATTGTCTCTGCTTCGCTTCCCACCATCGCCCAAGACCTTGACTCATCTGAGGGTTTTCTTGCTTGGGCCGTTACCGGACTGTTCCTGGTGATGGCTGTTGCAACGCCGATCATGGGAAGACTCGGCGACAGCCACGGCCATCGAAAGGTCTTTCTCTCCGGCGCGGTCCTTCTCGGCCTCGGAACTCTCGCGTGCGCCCTTGCGCCGTCTGCCGAAGCATTCGTCGCAGCCCGAATGGTCGTGGGCCTTGCAATCTCCGCAACAATGCCAACAGGCATGGCCCTCATCATGGCGGCACACCCTCCGGAGCGTCGCGGTGAAGCAATGGGCTGGTTCCAGATGACGATGACTGGTGCCCCCGTGCTCGCTCTCGTCGCCGGAGGACCATTGATCGAAGCCTTCGGATGGCGATCGGTCTTCGCTGGCCTGTGTCCACTTGCCATCATTGGAACAACTGCTTCATGGCGCACTCTTCGACAGACTGGGGGTACGAGCGATGTTCCCATCGACTGGCTGGGGGCGGGCACTCTCGCTCTGGGCACCCTGGGCTTCCTCCTGTTTCTGGAGTTTGGTGGTCGATCGGGGTTCACGTCGACGCTCCCGCTCATTCTTGCCGTGTGCGCAGTCGTTGGTATCGGCAGCTTTCTTCGAGTTGAACGCAACGTCGAATACCCGATGCTTCGCCTCGATTACTTCAAACGACGAAATTTCACTGGCCCCCTGATCTGCCAACCTCTCAGCCAATTCGCGTACATGGGTGGGTTCCTGATTGCGCCAATTCTCCTCGCCAGCATGTTCGGCTACTCGGTTGGCACGATTGCTCTCATTTTGCTGTTTCGGCCGGCGTTCTACAGTCTCCTCTCCCCTGTTGGCGGGCGACTATCGGGCAGGTTTGGTGAGCGATTCTTCCTGCTCGCCGGGTCAGTACTCATGGTTCTCTCCATGGCTGCATGGATTGGAGGAGCCCACTGGAGCAACCTCACCCTCATCATTATTGGACTGTCGCTCTCAGGAATCGCGATGGGCTTTGCATCTCCGTCGTATTCGACAGCCGTTGCTAATGCTGTTGACGTTGCCGACCTTGGAATCGCGAACGGCATGAGTTCAACCCTGATGAACATCGGAATGCTCACCGGCATTCAGTCAATGTTCACCGTTCTTGGCGAAGGCCGAGCCCCAGATGACTTCGCCCGCACATTCATCGTCGGAGCAATCGTTGCCGGACTGGGCTCAGTTGGAGCCCTCATGATGACGAAGCCGGAACCTACTGATAGTTGAGCCGAAGACCCGGGCGTTCCCACGGCATTTCATACAGTAGACCCCAGCCCGAAGACGTGACATACGCAGTTTTGAGATCAGGCCCACCAAAACAGATATTGGTGACATAGGCATCCCACTTTGGAACGTGCACTTGGTCAAGTAGTTCACCCTCAGGGCTGATCACGCTGATTGCACCGGTGACGAGCGTTGCGACACAGACATTTCCATCTCCGTCGATCGCAAGTGAGTCGAGCAGCTGATAACCCTCAAACCCGTAGAGCAACGTGCCGTGAGCAAGCGGCGTCGAACCACGACGCACAACTCCCGGTGATTCGATATCCCACTTCCAGACTCGGCCAACAGAAGTTTCAGCGACATAGACAGTCGACCCATCTGGTGAGAGCCCAACACCGTTCGGCTTGGTGAGGCCGTACGCGGCGCACACGATCGATGACCCATCGGCGAGCGCATAATACAAACCACCATTGTCAGAGTCACGCAAACGACTCTTGCCGAGGTCGGTAAACCAGAATCCGCCAGCATCATCAAAGACAATGTCATTCGGACCACGCAACTGATGCCCGTCGCACTCGGTATACAGCGTCGTCACCTCGCCACTGTCGATGTCAACCCGCTGGATTGAACCTCCGACATAGTCATCGGCCTGATGACCGGGGGCAGTCATTCCATCAAGTTCGCGCCAAGCAAATCCACCGTTATTGCAGACATACAACGCTCCATCAGGACCAATCGCCATGCCGTTCGGACCGCCACCGGTCTCCGCAATGACTTTGGTGGTGCCGTCAGGCCAGCATCGAGTAATGGTCTGTCGCTTGATTTCAACAACGAGAACACTTCCATCGTCAAGGGCAACTGGGCCCTCTGGAAATTCCAAGCCTTCGGTCATTACTCGGGTCATCGTAAATACTCCTCTACTTGCCTACTCGAATCCTGCCCGGTCCACTCCTTGTCCGACGAGCGCAAACACGACTCGCTCCTGCGCTCTCATCACGACAAGGATGATCCCATGATCAGACTTCGACAGGTTGCCCTCGTTGCACGTGACATTGAACTCATTGCACAACAACTCTGCGAGACCTTTCAACTTGCGATTTGCGTCCGTGACCATGACGTAGCCGAGTTTGGTCTGCGTAATGCACTCATGGTTGTCGGAGACCAGTTCATCGAGATCATCTCGCCAATGGTCGAGGGAACCGCTGGCGGCCGGATGATTGAGCGACGAGGCGGAGACAGCGGCTACATGGTCATGCACGAGGTCGATGACCTCGATGACCGCCTGACACACCTTGCGAGCAACGGCGTCCGCATTATCTGGGCAGGTGATCACGAGGACATTCGAGGAAGGCACCTCCATCCAAAAGATGTCGGTGGCGCAATCGTGTCGCTCGATGAAGCAATTCCTGAAGGATCGTGGCGCTGGGCTGGGTCATCGTGGACCCCGCACAGAAACAACGTGGTTGTCTCGGCGATTGCCGGCGTGACAATTGGAGCGAACGACCCTGCTGAGATGCGGGCTCGGTGGGACGATCTCAGGATTTCTACGTCAATGTCATTTGTTGATGCCGGCCCGAGAGGTGAAGGCGTCGACCGTGTCGATCTTGTTGCAACCGATCGCTCACGAGCTGGTGAACGGCATCACATTGGTGGTGTTGAATGGGTGCTCGTCTAGCACTACTTGCTACGCCACAACGTCTCTCGCTGAGCCAGAAGCGAGCAAACTCGTAGCCGTCTCAGAGCCCTAAGAGGCCATCTGCGGAGTCGTTCACGCTTCCTGTCCACACCGCATCGCGGCGTTCAAAAAACGCCTTCACACCCTCAACTGCATCAGGCATGCGAGCGATCGAACTAATCACCCGGGCCTCTCGTCCCAGCATTTCTTCAACTGACATGGTGACCCCTTGCCACAGCAATTGCTTCGACACGGCAAGCGCAACTGGAGATGCATCGCGAACTAACTCTGACGCAAGCGACTTGGCTTCAGCGAGGACGTCATCTGCTGGAACCGCTCGAGAGGCCAAACCTAAGTCTGCTGCTTCGACTCCTGACATCATCCGACCAGTCAGCATGAGTTCAGCGGCTCGGGAGAATCCAACAATCCTCGGAAGGATGACGTGAGATGCGAGTTCGGGAACCACTCCCCTGCGAACCATTGCGTACTGAATCTTCGCATCTTGCGAGACGATTCGGATGTCGCAAAGCATTGCGACCGTAATACCTACTCCAACCGCATGGCCATTTACCGCTGCAATCACCGGCTTACGCACTTGATACGGCCATAGGCGCGGCCGGCCGTCGTTGTCGGCTGAAACCGGAAAAAACCCGCTTTCGCCATCTCCCAAATCGGCACCGGCGCAGAATGCTTTCCCGGCACCCGTGATCACTACAACAACAACCTCGTCATCACCGTCAGCCTCACCAAGGTATGCCAGTAGGGCGTCGCTCAATTGCCCGGTCCACGCATTCATACGATCAGGACGGTTCAACGTAATCGTTGCAATCCCATCTCGCTTCTCATAGAGCACAACATCGTCCATTACTTCGTTCTACTCATGACGACCGACCCGAACGAAGTCAGGGCGACATAGGTGGGTGAACAGCCGAACACAAAAGTCCAGCTCATTG
>JAPOIQ010000060.1 GCA_029978815.1 bacterium | reverse complement strand
TTCAAATGCGAGTGGCAGTGCGAAGTCACCCACAAGGCTGCGAGATTCGGCGGCTGGGCATTTCGAGGCCCGCTCAACGTGTCAGTGAAGTGGAACACAAACTAATCCTGCGTCGGGCGACTGCTCTCTAGACTCCAACCCTCATGCATCACTGACCTAGTGCGTCACCTCTAATCTCCGTTGATGCGCCTCGGACTTATTGCTGCTGCCCGAATCACTGAACGAGCGATTGCTGAACCCGCTCGGGAACTTGATGACATCACGCTCGCTGTCGTTGGGGCGAGAGACCTCGACAGAGCACAGGTCGCCGCTTCGAACTGGAACGTTGAACGCTCGGTCGGTTCGTACGAAGAAGTGATCGATAGCGACGATGTCGATGCCGTGTACATCGCAACCCCAAACGCTCTTCATCGAAAGTGGGCAATCGATGCGCTTCGATCTGGAAAACATGTGCTGTGCGAGAAGCCTCTCGCATCAAATGCGGCTGAGGCCCGCGAAATGGTCGCCGTCGCAGAAGAAACCGGATTCATCTTGATGGAAGCGTTTCATTGGCGGTATCACCCAGTGGTCACCCAGATGCAGGCGTTATTGGATGCCGGGGTCATTGGCCACATCCAAGGAGCGGATGCAGCGTTCGACCTCGCCGATGGACGTATCCCGATGACTGACATCCGGTGGAACTACTCAATTGCCGGCGGCTCCCTGATGGATCTTGGCTGCTATCCGGTGCAGTGGCTGCGATGGTTGTTCGGCCCAACACCAGAAGTCGTGTCCGCAACCGCGGTATGTCCCGTCGAACGTATCGATGGTCGCATGGACGCAGAATTGCGTTGGCCAGACGGTCGGGTGGCCACGCTGTCGTCGTCGATGATCGAGATGAACGGCCGAAATGACATCAGGCTCTCGATCTATGGCAGCGAGGGAACAATGATCGTGAAGAACCCACTTGCGCCACAGATGGGGTCTTCGATCATTGTCGAGCGAGGCAGCACCAAAGTGGTGCACGATGTCGACTCTTCCGCGAGTTACTTCCATCAGCTCGTCGCATTTCACGAGGCGGTGAGGACAGGAATCTCACCTGTGACGTCAGGTGACGACTCGATCCAAACCATGGACGTGATTGATGCGATCTATGTTGCGGCCGGCATCGGCCCACGACTTGCGCTTCGTCAGTAACTTCGCTCGCTTCAACTAACAGCGGCTGCGAACGTTCGAGTGATGCATCATTCGAACTGCTCGATAACCACGTGGCGCCTCTTCGCCACAAACCGTCCTGCCGTAACATCGCTTGTATGGCTTCGCCCACCGAACATGACGTCGAACGTGAAGTGCTTGAATGGTTCCACGGGGCATGGGATCCGAATCTTTCGCTCCTTGAATGGCGAACACGTCTCGTCGAGTCAGGTTGGGCGGTTCCCTCGTGGGAGCCGAAATGGCATGGCCGGGGGCTGCCGGCGTGGGCCGATCGTGTTGCACATCGGGCTATCCGCCAGGCCGGAGGGGTTGCGGTTCCGCTTGGCGGGGGGATGAGCCTTGCTGCTCCCACGATCTACGACCATGCCTCAGACGAGCTGAAATCGAAATATCTGCGCAAGACCATCATCGGCGAGTTGACATGGTGCCAATTGTTCTCTGAGCCCGGCGCCGGATCTGACCTTGCGGGCTTGCGCTGCAGCGCTGTTCGCGATGGCGACGAGTGGATCGTTAACGGTCAGAAGGTGTGGAACACCATGGCGCACGATGCTGATATGGCCATCCTCGTCGCTCGAACCGATTGGGATGTGCCAAAGCATGCCGGTATCACCTACTTCTTGATTGACATGCGTCAACCCGGTGTCGAAGTTCGCCAGATCGTCGAGATGAATTACCACGACTCATTCAATGAGGTCTTTCTCACCGATGCGCGCGTGCCGGCGACAGATGTTGTCGGCGACATCAACGATGGTTGGAAGGTCGCTCGCGGGACGCTTGCCCATGAGCGCTCATTCGCATCGATTGGCAATGTCTACTTCGCCCCGGGTACTCACGGCCGAGTCATCGAGGAAGCAAAGGCAGAGGCCGCCGAGTTCAACAGGACGTACGAGTGGTACCCGCAACGCATGGGTCGGGCAGATCTTGTTATTCCGAGAGCCGAAGCTCGGGGCGTGAGCAACGACCCGGTCATCCGACAGGAAATGATGAAGCTCTACAGCTTCCATAGGGCATCGGAATGGACCGCTGAACGAGCAAAGGCCGCTCGGGCTCTTGGCAAGCCGCCAGGCTCGGAGGGTTCAATTGGAAAGCTGGCGCTCTCGCGCATTGCTCGTGATGCGAATCATGTGCACTCAATGATTGCTGGCGCTCAAGGAATGCTGAAGACAGGAGATGACCCGCTCGACAGTGTTGTCGCCGAGATTCTCGTTTCTACGCCCGCTCAATCAATCGCAGGGGGAACCGACGAAATCCAGCACAACATTCTTGGCGAGAACGTGCTCGGACTTCCGAAAGAACCAGCCACTGATCGAGGGGTCGCATTTAAGGATGTGGGTAAGTAATGAGCGAAATCATTGATCTGCACAACGACGCACTTCGACTATCAGTCTGTGACGACTTTGTTGCGACGATCGAACTCTCGCAACCGCCGAACAACTTTTTCTCGATGAAACTCATCGGTGGCATCGCCGATGCCCTCGAAACGCTCGACAACGATGATCGCTGTCGAGCGGTCGTGCTGTGCGCTGAAGGCAAGCATTTCTGTGCGGGTGCTGACTTCTCTGCCGGGGAGACCAGCTACACGACCGAAGATCTGTACGCCGCTGCGGTAAGAATCTTCAGGAATACGAAACCGATTGTTGCAGCTGTTCAGGGGGCGGCAATTGGCGGTGGCCTTGGAGTTGCGCTTTCGGCGGATTTTCGTATTGCTGCTCCTGAGGCGAGGTTCTCCGCAAACTTCGCTCGACTCGGCTTTCACCATGGGTTCGGTCTCAGCGTCACTCTTCCGCGTTTAGTCGGGCCACAAGCGGCCGCAGAACTGCTCTACACCGGCCGGCGCGTCACCGGCGATGCGGCGGTCGCAATCGGTCTTGCAGATCATCTGGCCCCGCTCGTCAAGTTGCGCGAAACCGCACAATCCCTTGCCCGGGAGATTGCGATATCTGCTCCTCTTGCTGTTCAATCAATCCGCAAGACATTGCGGGGAACGATCGCTGACGATGTTGCCGCCGCAACCGATCACGAAGGCCACGAGCAAGCGTGGCTACGTGAAACAAGTGATTTCCGTGAGGGCACCACCGCAATGGCCGAGCGTCGAGAGCCCCGGTTCACTGGCAAGTAGTTCAGCAGCCAACAACCTCGACCGATCGTCGCCATGTGTACCGTTCTCCCTATGGGTGCATATGACGACATTGCAGACGGAGTAATTGCCGCGATTACCGCCGGCGACAGTGCGGCACTTGGCGAGCTGTATGCCGACGACGTTGTTATCTGGCATAACACCGACGGGATCGAAATGACAAAGGAACAGAACCTTGCAAGCCTTGATGCGTTAGCGGCAATGACCACCTCACGTTCGTTCAGCAACATTCGTCGATACGACATAGATGGCGGATTTGTACAGCAACACGTGATGCACCTCGATTGGGGATCAGGGTCGGGCGAGTTGCCTGGATGCCTCATCGTGCTGGTCAAAGACGGGAAAATTATCCGAGCCGATGAGTATCTCGACGGGGCGACCATCGCCTCATTCGGTCGGTAACGGCAAGACCGTCGAGTTATCAGACCGCGTACAATCGTTCTATGCACACGGGCCGAGGTGACGCCGCCAAGCGCGCAAAAACCCGAACCCGCATCCCTGTTGCAGCAGATGCCTCAGATATCTCCTGCGGATTCTGTGTGAATTCAGATTTCGAGCGCTTCAGTCAAGTCGATGATGTGTTCGCCCGTTCACGCCACGACCCGACTATCCGTTCTGAGCGCAGCGATCTTTTCTACTCGACCTATCGAGAGCCTCTCGCCGACTGGAGGGCAGCGAAGGGGTACCAGCAGAACGACTATGCGTTTCGAAATGCCACTTGGCATGTCGCTGACGTCTTTGCCGAGATGTACGAGCACATTGACCGTCGGGATGGTTTTTTAGACCCACTGTCAATGTTGCGAGATGGGGCCACCGAGCGGGTTGATCTCGGCTCCCCCGACGATGCTTCAGCGCTCATCAAACATGCCGCTCACGCTGCGGGGGCTGATCTTGTCGGGGTAGCTACATATGACGGACGCTGGACATATACCGAACGGTTCTCCATTGACTCCAATGGTCCCAAGCCGAACGACATTTCGGAGGGTCTGGATCGGGTCATTGTTATCGGGCAGGCGATGGACGCAACTCTTATTGAAACTGCACCCTCGGCTCTCTCAGGGGCGGCGACGGGCATGGGCTATAGCCAAGATGCCGTTGTGCTACTCACTCTCGCCCAGTACCTCAGAAACCTTGGTTACGAGGCCGTTCCCTCAATGAACGACACCGCTCTTGCGATCCCGTATGCGATCCAGGCGGGGCTTGGCGAATACGGAAAACACGGTCTCGTTATTACCCCGGAATTCGGCACGAGTGTCCGATTCGGAAAGATCTTCACGAATGCTCCTATCGCAATCGATCGGCCAATTTCATTTGGGGTTCGCGAGATGTGCGATATCTGCTCAGCGTGTTCAACGGGCTGCCCTTCGAAAGCAATTCCCAATGCCGAACCCTCACTAGATCGCCATAACCGGTCGAATCTGAAGGGTGTTAAGAAGTGGAGCATTGACGGAGAGAAATGCTTTTCATATTGGACGAAAGTGAACAGCGATTGCTCAGTCTGTGTCCGTGTGTGCCCGTTCACTCGTGATTACACCACACGACGCAATCGCATCTGGCTGCGTCTTGCCGGGTCTCGTTTCCGACGGTTCGCGCTCTGGCTACACCATCGAGAAGGAAAAGGCGGACGTCGACAGGCCGAGTCGTGGTGGCCCGGCTCTTCTGACTCTCAGGCATAGGTCAGAGAGCATTCCAGCCCGGGGGTACTCACGGTTTCGGCATCTGTCTGCAACCTGACATGCCCAGCCTTTCGATGAGCCTTTCGATGAGCGGAGCACATGGGCCTCCCTATGCGAGCACGTTCTCTACCCCGCGACGGGTACCGAGCGCCGTCTGACGTGTGCGAGGCTGATGACATGAACAGCCTCAACGATGATGCTCGACTCAACGAACTTCTCGACGAGTTGTACCGGCTGAATGACGCCCAGAATTCGGCGATTGACGAGTATTACGCAAATGGTGCCGAGCGACCCACCGGTTATGAAGAAGAAGGCTCATCAAGTCGGAAATTTTGGCGAGACAAGTTCGTTGCGATCGATCGAGACAAAGCCGAATTTGTGTATCTGATCTGTCGCTCCATCGGAGCAACTCGGATCATCGAAGCTGGAACGTCATTCGGTGTATCCACACTGTTTCTCGCTGCAGCTGTGCGAGATAACGGAGGCGGGATCGTCACAACCTGCGACAACGAGCCCACGAAGATGGCGGTTGCTCGCCACAACTTCGAAAAGGCGATGCTCAGCGATTCGATCGACACTCAAACCGGTGACATCCGCGACACACTCCGGAATATTGATGAGCCGATCGATTTCCTTCTGCTCGATATTTGGGCGCCGATTGCCGCTGATGTTGCCAAACTAGTCGGGCCTCATATCCGCACTGGCGGAATGATCGTTGCGGACAACACGACGGTTCGTCGCAACCTCTACGGCGGATTATTTGAGTATCTCGATGACCCTGTCAACGGCTTTATGACAAGAACGCTTCCATTCGATGGTGGTCTCGAAGTCGCCGTTAAGACCACCTAGTCGAACGCTCGCCGGCAGCAACTGACGAATCGCGTGATTCGGACGTTCACAGGCAATTGCTGGTTGGGACAGGAACACCTGACCCAACCAGCGCTCATACAACCTCGGTGATGGATCCGTCAGAAACGTTGTACACGAATCCTCGAATGCTCTCGGCATTCGGCAAAAACGGCGAGTTCTTGAGTCTCGAAATTGATTGACGGACATCTTCTGTGACGTCTGGGAACGCCTCCAAGGCAAAATGCGGCCTGACGCCCACTTCGGCAGTGATCTGGGCCTTCACTTCGTCGTCGCTAAACGTCACCATTCCGCAGTCGGTGTGGTGAAGAAGAACGATCTCCCGAGTGCCGAGCAACTTCTGACTAATTACAAGTGATCGCAGAGCGTCATCTGTGACGACGCCACCAGCGTTTCTAATGACGTGAGCGTCACCATTTGCTAAACCAAGGATGGCAGCGGGGTCAAGTCGGGCATCCATGCAGGCCAGTACCGCAACTTTGCGTGCTGGAGGCAGGGGCAAGTCACCATCTTCGAAACTCTCTACGTATGCAGAATTGGCGGCAATGAACTCATCAGTAACACTCATTTCGGGTCCTTTCGGGTTGGATTTTTAATTATGACTATTCTGGTCAACTTTGTCGAGTTTAGGTGACTCTCTTCAATCTGCAACCTCGAGCGCGCTAAAAGGCAAACATTTCATTCAGCCAGTGCAAGAGTGATGGCACGGCCGCTGGCCAATGAATGTGGGCGCGTGACTTGCTAGCTGATTGCGGGAACGACGATCGGCGTCCGCTCAAGTTGGTCCGATTCTGCGCAACTGCCCCAACACAAATAATGGTCAG
>JAPOIQ010000168.1 GCA_029978815.1 bacterium | reverse complement strand
TGTCTCCGTGCTGTGCTGCTGGGACGGGCGACTCTCCGAGGAGGTCGACATATTGGGCGGTCGAGGATTTCCCCGATCCGAGGGCTTCTGCACCACCGACGATCTCCATGATCTCAGTGGTAATTGCGTCCTGACGGGCGCGGTTCATAACGATGCTGAGGTTGTTGATCAACTCTTCAGCATTATCTGTTGCGGACTTCATGGCTCGCTGACGGAATGCGTGTTCAGATGCTGCAGCATTCAACAGCGCGGCGTACACGCGAGCTTCGACATACCGCGGAATCAGAGTGTCGAGAATGGTCGACGGGTCTGGTTCAAACTCGTAATCGCCACCGCTGCCGTCGGTTGATCCGGCTTTGCCGTCCCCACCTTCGATTGCTTCTGAGGTCAACGGAACGAGCGGCCGCAGGACAACCTCTTGGCTACCTGGGGTAATGAACCGTGTGTAGACAAGTTCGATACGGTCAACTTCGCCGGACTCGTACATCGCAACCGCCGCTTGAGCGATCTCGCGAGCGTTTTCGTATGACGGGCTGTCACTGAATCCACCAAACGATGCCGCAACGTTGTAGTTGCGGAACGTGAAGTAACTCTCCGCCTTACGCCCAGAGGTGACGATTCGATAGTCCTTGCCACCGAGCGTGTCTACCTTGATCTCGCCTTCGGCGGCTCGTTGAACACCTGCGTTATAGCCACCGCAGAGACCGCGGTCAGCAGAGATCACGATGTAACACGTCGTGCGAATCTCAGCGCGACCAAGGAGCAACGGCGAATCTGACGAGCCACCAGCTGCAGCGAGGTCTTTCACCACCTCAGTGATCTGCTCTGAGTACGGCACTGCGGCCTGCACCCGCTGCTGGGCCTTCACGATTCGTGAACCCGCAATCAGTTCCATGGCGCGCGTGATCTTCTTGGTGGCCTGCATCGATTTGATGCGGCTCCGAAGAATGCGCTCCTGACCTCCTGCCATCTAGATCACTCCGTGGCGAGGGTCTTGTTCGAGTTTGCGTCGCCAACCTCATCGGCGTCAACAGCCGTTGGATCTGCGTTCACACCAGATGCGGCGCTTGCAGCAACAAACGAATCCTTGAAGGACTGAACAACATCGCCGAGGCTGTCGGGAACACCAGCCGTGCGGATTTCTTGCAAGAGTCCTGCGTGACGGCTGCGCATGAATTCGAGGAGCTCTTGCTCGAACCGGATGACATCGGCAACTGGGACGTCGTCGAGATAACCCTTCGTTCCAGCAAAGATCGACACAACCTGCTCTTCAACCGACATTGGGCTGTTGAGAGGCTGCTTCAACAACTCCACGAGGCGGTAGCCACGTTCGAGCTGCGCTTTCGACACGGCGTCAAGCTCTGAACCGAAGGTTGCGAATGCCTCAAGCTCACGGAACTGTGCCAGGTCAAGCTTCAATGTTCCGGCGACGCCCTTCATTGACTTGATCTGGGCTGCGCCACCGACTCGTGACACCGAGATACCCACGTCAACCGCTGGGCGAACACCTGATTTGAAGAGGTTGTCCTGCAGGTACACCTGGCCATCGGTAATTGAAATCACGTTGGTCGGAATGAACGCTGACACGTCTCCGGCCTTCGTCTCAATAATCGGAAGAGCGGTAAGCGAACCTGCACCGTTCTCATCAGAAAGTTTTGCGGCACGCTCAAGCAGACGACTGTGCAAGTAGAACACGTCACCGGGGTACGCCTCACGACCTGGTGGGCGGCGGAGCAACAGCGACAACTGGCGGTAAGCCTCAGCCTGCTTTGACAGGTCGTCATAGACGACGAGAGCGTGCTCGCCCTTCTCCATCCAGTGCTGACCCATTGCGCAACCTGCATAAGGAGCGAGGTACTTGAACGGTGCCGAGTCAGCAGCTGGAGCGGTCACCACGACGGTGTACTCCATGGCGCCGGCTTCGCGCAGCGTCTCAACAGTCTGAGCGACCGTTGAACCCTTCTGGCCGATTGCGACGTAGATGCACTTCACACCCTGACCCTTTTGGTTCAGGATCGTGTCGATTGCGACAGTCGTCTTGCCGGTCTTACGGTCACCAATGATGAGCTCACGCTGGCCACGACCAATCGGCGTCATTGCATCGATCGCCTTGATGCCAGTCTGGAGCGGCTCATGCACGGGCTTACGACCCATGATGCCAGGAGCCTGGATTTCCATACGGCGCATCTCGACGCCAACGAGGTCGCCTTTGCCGTCAACCGGCTCGCCGATTGCGTTCACGACACGTCCGAGAACGCCGTCACCTGATGGCACCGAAAGAATGCGACCAGTAGCAGTAACCGACTGGCCCTCTTGGATCTGGTCCGACGATCCGAGAACGACGGCTCCAATCGAGCCTTCATCGAGGTTGAGTGCGAGTCCAAGAATGCCACCGGGGAATTCCAAGAGTTCGTTCACCGCTGCATCTGGTAGGCCTGCAACGCGGGCAATACCGTCACCAACTTCGATGACCCGTCCAACGGTTCGAGCCTCGACCGATGGCTCATAGCCATCGAGGTTCTTTGTGATTGCTGCCGCAATATCGGCAGCGGAAAGTGTGAGTTCAGCCATGACGTGTTCTCCTAGAGACGGCTCTTCAACTGATCAAGACGGGTACGAACGCTTCCATCGATGACACTGTCACCAACGGTTGCGACCACTCCACCGATGACGGTGGGATCGATAACAACTTTGAGGTTCACCTCATGCCCCGACGAATTCGTCAACGCTGCTTTCAAGCGGCTGACCTGGTCTTCAGACAGTGCAACGGCTGTGCGAACCTCGGCAACAGCAAGGTCTTTCGATGCTGAAGCTCGGGCAACGAGGCTGTCGATGATCTCAGGAAGATCACGACCACGGCCTGAGCCAATGACCATCGTTACCAACTGCATGGTCGTAGCGGTCGCCTTATCGCCGAGAAGACTCTCAACGATCGCTTGACGACGCTCAGCCGGAACCATGTCGTCGGTTAGAGCAGAACGAAGAGCATCGCTTGACTCGTATGAGCGAGCAAACCTAAACAGTTCGTCTTCCACCTCATCAAGATTGCCCTCGGCACGGGCAATTTCGAATAGGGCACGTGCGTAACCCTCGATACGTGCGTCGCTCATGACCCTGCACCTACCTTCTGGATGAAGTCTTCGATCA
The DNA here is from genome assembly GCA_029978815.1 of bacterium. Lineage (GTDB taxonomy): Bacteria > Actinomycetota > Acidimicrobiia > Acidimicrobiales > Ilumatobacteraceae > Casp-actino5. Next base: position 1,211 of record JAPOIQ010000168.1, on the reverse strand, counting down.
GAGCTTGCTGAGTTGCGTCGTCAAGAGAGTCGGCGACAAGTTGATCAATGACTGAAGATGAAATGCGAGAAACTTCGATTCGAAGTTCATCGCCCATGCGGCCGGCCAACCCGGAAGCTTCGGCCTGAGCCCTTGCCTCGAGTTCTGCAATCTCTGCAGCGAGGCGCTCACGGCCTTCAGAGAGAAGTGCCGCAGCCTGCGCATCTGCATCTGCGAGCAGACGAGCACGCTCAGAAGCAATGTCACCAGCGGCACGACGAATCTCTTCGGCTTCGGTGCGAGCTGACTCAAGAGCTTCGGCTGCACCGTCGAGTTCGGCCTGAATCTTCGCTGTGCGGTCTGCCATTCCCTTCTTCGCGGCGGGACCAGCAAACTTGTAGATCAGAGCGAAGATGATGATCGATGCGAGACCGCCGTAAATGAGCTCAGAGGTTGCAGGGAGCAACCAGTTAACACTCTGTGCGGGATCGATATTTCCTGCTGCAATCAGGTTCATCGTGTTGCTCCTGACGTCATTGATCCTTCGACGGCTGACGACACCGCTGCGGCGTCAGGTGCCCGACCGATGGCGAGTTCGACGGTACGAGCAGCAACTGATGCTGCAGCCGACCCGATGTCACCACGAATCGCTTCATGAGCAGCGGCAGCCTCTGCGGCAGCAGCCTCACGGGCGCTCGAGATGCGAGCATTTGCCTCAGCGAGTTGCGTTGAACGCTCCTGTTCCAATGTGGCGCGAGCGGCCTCGATACGAGCAGCAGCTTCGGCCTTCACCTCGGCAAGAGCTGCTTCATACGCGGCGACTTCGGCTTGTGCTTCGCTCCGAGCCTGGTCGGCTTCGGCATGGGCACCACGAATCGAGTCGTAGCGGGCGTCCATGCTCCGACGGAGGCGTGGGTAGAGGAAGAAGCGCATAAGAAGCGCGAAGAGCACGAAGGAGCTCGCGCCCCAGTACAACTCTTTGGCTTCAGGCATGATCGGGCTCGGGCCCGGATCGCACTCCTCTAGCGATTCGATCTTCTCTGATGGCTCTTTGCCCTCAGGGATGATCGAACAGTCCGCGTACGTGTACTCGGAGGAATAGCCCTCCTCGCCTTCGCTGGCGGAGAGGAGCACTTCAGGTCCATTTGACCCGTATGTCACGACGGCTGTCAGCACGTCAACTCCTTGATCTGCAGTTATCGGTTACGTATACAAGATCCGGACAATGCCGG
>JAPOIQ010000237.1 GCA_029978815.1 bacterium | reverse complement strand
CTGTTTGGCGCCTTGTTTCGCGATTGCAAGCACATCATCAGGGGAGAGGAATGGCTGTTCGAGCCTGGCGGGAGGCTGAGCGAAGGTGCAGTACCCGCATGCATCTCTACACAGCATCGTGAGTGGGATGAACACCTTTGGGGAGTACGTGAGTCTCGATCCGAACGCCGCGTCTCGTTTCGAAGATGCTTCTTGAAGAAGGGTGTTGTAGTCCTTCGTCAAGATTTCAGCAGCTACAGAACTGAGCGCATCAATTGTGGCGCCTCCTTGGGACAGCGTCACGGCAACCGGGTTCATGTTGTAACTGTAGCGATACTGAGTTCGGAATCCGAACTCAGTGGTGATGGCAAGGATCCAAGGTGTACCTTCATCGGGTGATGGAGAACGTTCGCCACACCGGAACTGCGATCGAGGAAACCCTTCGAGTGGTGGGCGACCGCTGGTCCATTCTCCTGGTTCGAGCCGGATTACGAGGTATCCGTCGTTTCGACGACTTCTGCGACGATCTTGGCATCGCCCGCCCGGTGCTTACTGAGCGGCTGCGAAGGTTGGTGAAGTTCGGGATTTTTGAACGAGTGAAATACCAAGACAAACCAGTTCGCTACGAATATCGACTCACTGAGGCAGGGTTAGCGCTCTCACCAGCGCTTGTTGCCCTAGTGAGGTGGAGCGAGGAGTACTCCCAAGAATCGTCGAGCGATGTCACTCTTGTTCACGCACCATGCGGTACCGAGCTTGAGCAGGCGTTCTGGTGTCGATCGTGCCAGTCGACCTTCGGGCCGAATGCAGTGAAGGGTGTTGCGAGTCAACTGGACTCATAAAAACTTGTCGTTGAGTACTCAGTCGATTGTGTCGAATGAGGGTCCCGGCAACTAGCGTAAGAGACATGTCGCAGACTCTCCAGCGCGGACCGGTATCCGGGACCGCCGTGAAGAAATCGTCACGCCGTAAACCGTTCCTTCTTGACCTCTACTCAACCGCCGTTGGCAAAAAGTACGTCATGGCGATCACCGGAATCATTGGCGTCGGCTTCATCATCGGCCACATGGTCGGAAACCTGAAGGTGTATCTGGGCGCTATCGAACACAATGGCGAGCAGCATTACGACATTGACATCTATGGCGAGTTCCTGCGCGAATTGCTCGTTCCGATCCTCCCGCATGGTTATGCCCTGTGGGGACTGCGCCTGGTGCTCATCGGAGCAATCATTCTTCACCTCCACGCGGCATGGTCGCTGACAATTCTCAACAGAAATGCCCGACCCGTGAAATACCAGGGTGCTCGTGACTACCAGGTGGCAAATTTCGCGAGCCGCACGATGCGCTGGTCAGGGGTTCTCGTGCTCTTCTTTCTCGCATGGCACCTCGCCGACCTCACGTGGGGCTGGCTCAACCCCGGCTTTGAATATGGAGCGATCTACCGGAATCTCGATGCCAGCCTTTCGCGCGTTCCCGTCGCTGCGCTCTACATCGTTGCGAATATTGCATTAGGAATTCATTTGTTCCACGGTGTGTGGAGCCTGTTCCAGTCAATGGGATGGAATAACCCTCGGTTCAACCGCTGGCGCAGAGCGATTGCAACCGGAATTGCGGCCGCAGTGGTCGTCGGAAATGTGTCGTTCCCGATCATGACTCTTGCCGGAGTCATCAACTTCCAGCCGCTTTCATAGGACACGTTGAGGAGACATCCAACATGAGTTCAATTCTTGATTCGAAAATCCCAGAAGGACCGATGTCCGATAAGTGGGACAACTTTAAAGCGAATGAAAAGCTGGTGAACCCAGCCAACAAACGCAAGTTCAAAGTCATCGTTGTCGGAACAGGGCTTGCGGGTGCATCCGCTGCAGCAACCCTGGCCGAGCTTGGCTATCAAGTTGACGCTTTCACCTTCCACGACTCACCCCGTCGTGCCCACTCAATTGCGGCACAGGGTGGAATTAACGCGGCGAAGAACTACCGCGGTGATGGCGACTCGGTTCACCGATTGTTCTATGACACCATCAAAGGTGGCGACTTCCGCTCGCGTGAAGCGAACGTTCATCGTCTCGCTGAAGTGTCAGTGAACATCATTGACCAGATGGTGGCCCAGGGTGTTCCATTTGCTCGTGAATACGGCGGAATGCTTGACAACCGTTCGTTCGGCGGTGCCCAAGTTAGCCGTACCTTCTACGCCCGTGGACAGACAGGTCAGCAGTTGCTGCTCGGCGCTTACCAGCAGCTCGCCCGCCAAATCGGTCAGGGTGGCGTTCGTCTGTTCAATCGCAGCGAGTTGGTCGACATTGTTGTCATTGAGGGGCGCGCTGCGGGCATCGTTGTCCGTGACCTCATCACCGGTGAAGTGTCATCGCATTCTGCCCATGCAGTCGTGCTCGCCACAGGCGGCTACGGCAATGCCTTCTTCCTTTCGACGAACGCAATGGCATGCAACGTCACCGCTGCATGGCGAGCTCATAAGCGTGGAGCATTCTTTGCGAATCCTTGCTACACGCAGATCCACCCAACCTGTATCCCGCAGAGTGATGACTTCCAGTCAAAGCTCACGTTGATGTCAGAGTCGCTTCGTAACGATGGTCGCGTCTGGGTGCCCAAAGTCGCTGGCGACAGTCGTGAACCCCACCTCATTCCTGAAGATGAGCGTGACTACTACCTCGAGCGTCTGTATCCGAGTTTCGGCAACCTCGCGCCCCGCGACATCTCATCTCGTGCTGCGAAGCGTGCAGTTGACGCGGGCCAAGGCGTCGGGCCCAAGCAGAACGGCGTATACCTCGACTTTGCCGAAGCGATTGGGCGCCTCGGCAAAGACACCGTCGCTGAGCGTTACGGCAACTTGTTCGATATGTACGAGCGCATCACGGGGGAGAACCCGTATGACGTCCCGATGCGTATCTACCCGGCATCGCACTACACCATGGGCGGGCTGTGGGTTGACTACGAACTCATGACGACAATCCCCGGTCTGTATGCCGCAGGTGAGGCGAACTTCTCTGACCACGGAGCAAACCGTCTCGGTGCGTCAGCGCTGATGCAGGGTCTTTCCGATGGATACTTCGTGCTTCCGTACACCATTTCGAACTATCTCTCGGAGTGGCTCAACGTGTCGGTTCCTGACACAAGCCATCCTGAGTTCGCGAAGGTCGAGAACGAGGCTCGCGACCGATACAACCGGTTCGCGTCAATTGGTGGCACCCGTTCACCTGATTGGTTCCACCGTGAACTCGGGAAGATCATCTGGGACT
>JAPOIQ010000232.1 GCA_029978815.1 bacterium | reverse complement strand
TGCTCAGCGCGTGACGCCAAGAACACACATTTGTCGCGCAACCCCATCACGCATATCAACACGGCGTAGACCACGAACGGCCACCGCGGCATCACGCCGGCAGTCCCTTCCGGCAACCCCGGAATCTGTTCACCCGACAGGAACAACATCATGATGAGCCAGAACACAATGAGTTTGTAGAGACCGGTGTCCCACGGGGTGCGGCGGTTGCCTTTCGTCAGCGGAACATGGTTCGGATACGGAGGGATTCTCAACGTGTCGTTCTGCCACCAATAGAGGCTCTGACCAATCGGTGGATCGAAGTGGAACGCCATCGGGCCGCAGGTTGCAGCAAGCCCGAGGATTTCCATCAGGACGGTCCAAATCATCAGCTTCTGGTACAAGATCGGTTCGTCCCACCAACCACCGATGTCATTGAATTCGAGACCGGCGGTGAATGAAGCAGCGACGATTAATCCAAACAGTGCATAGAAGAAAATCTTCCATACGTAAAACATCGCCGTTTGTTTAGGCGTGCCAAAACCCGCTTCCACCCAGTGCAACTGGAGGAGCTTCATTCTCGGCAAGAACGGAATTTTTGGAAATTCGTCGAGATCGACTGGTGGTAGATCAGCAGTGCGGTAGCCCATGTCGTTTCTTTCTGTGTCCTGTTATCTGGTCAATTAGTACTTACGTCCTCGGCGAATCCGCATCTGCGAATCACGCCGATGTTGCTCATCATCAAGAATCTGGTCATCTTCGCCTGTACGCCGGCGTGACACTTGGGTGCCGCTCAGTCGGCGCAATTCACGTTCTTTCACCCGTAGACGACCCCATGCCTGGCGCACATCTTTTCGGCGGCGGCGCTCAATATGGTCTTCCTCTGACTCGGAGGTACCGGCAAGGTATGCCTCTTCGATTTCGTCAAGCCGAGAACGGGCTTCTTCTGATGTCATCTCCATCTGGATTCGCCCTCGCGACATCAAATAGACACGATCGCTGTACTTCAATGCCTTTCGAGCATGCTGCTCAACGATAAGAGCCCCGATGCCTTGCTCGTCTGCCGCCGTTCGAACTGCGCTCAGCAATCGATCGACAATCATCGGCGCAAGCCCCAACGACAATTCATCAGCGAGCAAGAGCTCCGGATCACGGCTAAGGGCTCGACCGAGCGCAATCATCTGCTGTTCACCACCCGACAACATTCCGCCGCGGATGTCAAGCCTCGGTTCAAGTGAGGGAAACAATTCGAGCACCCGCTCGACACTGCCGCCGCCGATCTTGATGTTGTCGCGAGCAGACATCTTGGTGAAGATGAGTCGGTCCTCAGTGACCAATCCAATTCCATTTCGAACCCGCTGATACATCGGCGTGAACGTCGGAACATTCGACAGCATGACGATTCCATCAACCGGTGGTAACTGTCCGGCAATGGTGAGCAGTGTGGTGGATTTTCCTGCTCCGTTTGGGCCAAGCAGTGCAACTACTTCACCACGTTTCACCGTGATATTCGCTCCGGTAACTACTTCCCTACCAAGATATCCAGCCTTGAGGTTTCGGGTCTCAAGCAGATACGGCGATTGTGCCTGTACATACTGACCAACTCCAGGGACGCCCGCGATCATCTCTGAGAAGTTCATGGTTTCACTCATGCTTAACTCCCACTCTCCACCGGCTGCTTCGATTCAATTCCTAGGTCGTCATCAGACTGTTGACCGAGATACGCCTCAATAACGGCCGGGTCATTTCGGATTTCTTCGGGAGTTCCCTCTGCGATCTTGTTGCCGAAATCAATCACGACGACACTGTCGCAGACTCCCATCACAAAGTTCATGTCATGTTCAACGAGCAAGATCGCCATTCCCCATTCGTCGGCAAGTCGCCGCACGACGCGAGCGAGCTCAGCACTTTCAACCGAGCTCAAGCCGGCAGCTGGCTCGTCGAGTAAGAGCACGCTGGGATGCATCGCCACTGACCGCGCAATCGCCAGTAGTCGCCGCTTGCCATACGACAAGTCGCTGACCTCTCGGTGAAGATCCTCGTCGAGTTTGAACTCTTGAATTGCTCGGACGACCTCTGGACCAAATTTCGGGATCACCGGCCACACCAGATCACGAATGTATGCGGAGAGATTTTGGGGATCGGCGGCAACGCTGAGATTTTCAAACACCGTCGTGTCTTCAAAAAGTTCTAGAGATTGGAACGACCGCGCCATTCCCGCATGAACACGAGCGTTTGCATTTCCCTTCGAGATATCAGTGCCACCAATCGAGACCCGACCGGCTGCAGTTGCGGTAAATCCGGTGAGTGCGTCAATGAGTGAGGTCTTTCCTGCACCGTTTGGTCCGATCAAGCCAACTACCTGCCCGGGCTCAATCGAAAAGCCAACGCTATTTACAGCTGTAACCGTCCCGTACTGCACCGTGAGGTCTTCAACCTCCAGCCGTTTCGCTGGCACCCTTTCACTCGCACGGTCATCAACACGCTCAGACACTTCTTCCAACTTGATGAAGTACGACTCACCGAATTTCTTCGTTCGCTTCAGCACCCGATGGGTTCGAGCCCACTCTGCGGCAACTCCATCTGGGTTGTACAACACAACCACGAGAATGGAAATACCACTGATGAGTTGGACGTACTCACCGACACCGCTCCACGTCGACTCCATCACCTCTTGGTTAAATCCGGCCGTTGCCATCATGGCCCCGACGAACGCTCCCAACACATGGCCGACACCTCCCACCAGCGACAGTCCCGCATATGTGATTGAGGTGAAGTTTGTGAATGACTGATAGCTGACAGACGTCAGACGGAATGCGAGCAAAATGCCACCGAGGGCAGCAAGTGCTGATGCGAACGCAAATGCGAACAACTTTGCAGCAGCAATATTGATCCCTAGTGATGCAGCAGCACGCTCATTCGTTCGCACGGCGATGAGCCGTCGGCCGCTGCGGCCGCGCCTGATGTTTGCGACTACCACAACCGCGAGAATTGCCATCGCCAAGACAAAAATTCCGTATCGCTCCGGGTACCGGATCGAACTAATTTCAAATCCAAACAGGCTCGGGTCACCGACGGGCGTGCCGTAAATTCCGCCGGTGAAATTGCGGTTGTTGAACAACATCAACTCAAGCGTTGTTCCGAGCCCTAAGGTCACAATCGCCAAGTTGATCCCGCGTGTGCGCACCGCTGGAAGAGCGAAAATCATTCCGAGTGGCACCGCTGCAAGCACTCCCGCGAGTAATCCGAGTAAGAACGGAATCTCAAATACGGCAACAAGGCGCCCGGCCACCCACGCACCGAAACCTGCCATTGCGTATTGAGCCAACGAGAGCTGTCCTGCGTACCCGGTCACT
>JAPOIQ010000409.1 GCA_029978815.1 bacterium | reverse complement strand
CTCACGAGGACAAGATTTGGAACCGTCTGACCTTCAGAGAAATTGAGATTGGGGGCATTGGGCCACTCACCGAAGGAGTTTTGATCGTTGAATACATCGCCCTGGCCCTGCGGGCGTGGACCAACTGTGACGAATCCGTCACTGGTGGGGTCTGCCGCAGTGACGTTGAGCAACACGGCGGCAACCCCGTGGTCGGGAACACCAGCTCGTCCGGTAACGACAAGCTCGTGGTTGAGTTCCTCTTCGGCCCGAAAGTCGTCGTTTGAGGTGTCAATCGACCCATCACCTGGCCGGACGGGACCATTGGGAATGCCAAGCCCACTTCGGGTGTCAAGAATTCGGGTTGGAGACAGCGGCTGAAATGTGCCACTCGGGGCGGGCGGAGACCCATCACCGGTCACAGTGACACATTCCTTGAATCCGAAACATGGGGCATTGAGATCAATAGTTGGCACCGACCCGCGTTCGATATCGGTGATGGCCTGGACCTTTTCACCACTCTCATCATCGGAGATGTACAGCGTGTAACGACCGGGCCAGGCGACGCTCATGAACCACTCGTCGTCGCGACTCGGGCCGGAAGAAAATGCGCCATATGGCAGGTCGCCGGTTGATCGAGGTCGTGCGGGACACACCTCGGTTATCCAGCAATCAATTTGGAACGCGTCGACATGCACCCGCCCATCCGTCACCGGAGTTGCGGCGACGATCTTTCCTGTTGCAACGAACCCGCCATATGCATCGTCAACGGTCGGCAGGGTGATCGTTCCGATTTGGGGCCAGGAGCCATCGTCGGTTCGAACGACATCCATATGAAATCCGCCGTGATTCGAATTCTCTACGGAGTAATTCTCCCAGTAGCACGCCGCCTGCCAATCCTCTCCTGTGCAATCGGTGGTGTTTCTCGGATATGCCTCAAGTCGAACTGTGGTGGCCGATGATGGAACAGGAAGTCCGTCAACGTCGTACTTCGGTTTGAGATATGTGGGTCCAACTTCGTGGTCAACTTTCATCAGTGAACCGTCGGAACGCCACGTCACTGAATCGCTGTAGCCGCCGTAGGTATCGACAGCCGGAGCGTCATAGCCAATACCCACTCCGCCGATGGAGCCCTTTGTATCGATGCTCGCTGAGAGGTACTCGATGCCGTGCACCGAAATTGCGTCGGTTGCGCTCACCGATGTCGTGCCTGCGGCAATCGTCCCAGCCGCCCCCGTCATCAGTGCAAGCGCAAGCAGGCCAGATCGTCTCATCTCTTAGGTGATCGTAAGGAGTTGAGCGATTGTTACAGGTGTTTTCGACATTCCGGCGAGTAGTTCAGACCCTATGAACGCCGTGCGGGCGAATTACTCGCCATTTACTTCAAACAGCACTTTCGCCGTCGCACTTCGATCATCCAGCGACCTGAATGCCTCAACGGCATCGTCGAACGAGAAGATCTTGCCAATGGGTGGTGCGACCGCGCCCGATGTCACGAGCGGCACAAGCCGAGCGTGAATATCTCGTGCGAGTGCCGGGTCTGCGGCGATGGCTTCACCCCAAGCCGCGCCG
>JAPOIQ010000154.1 GCA_029978815.1 bacterium | reverse complement strand
TCATCCGCATCCTCGGCGGAGAGAAACTTCGAATCTCGTACGCCGCAAAGCCGCCCACGGTCGTACTGATGGCGGGTTTGCAAGGTTCGGGTAAAACGACGAACTCCGCCAAACTCGCATCTTGGTTCAAGTCTCAAGGTCACCAGCCGTTGCTTGTTGGTGCTGACCTTCAGCGTCCGGCGGCCGTCGAGCAGTTGCGCACCCTCGGTGCTCAGATCGACGTCCCGGTGTGGTCGCAGCCGACAAATCCTGTGCAAGTGGCTGCTGACGGTCTTGAGGAGGCCCGACGTCTTGGGCGTGACGTGCTGATTGTCGACACGGCTGGTCGTCTGTCCATTGACAGCGAACTCATGCAGCAGGTTCGGGACATCTCTGATGCCATTTCGCCTGACTACACCTTCCTTGTCATCGACGCGATGACCGGTCAGGACGCGGTACAGACAGCCTCCGCGTTCCACGACACCCTTGCAATCGATGGCGTCATCATGTCGAAACTTGACGGCGACGCCCGAGGCGGTGCCGCCCTGTCGGTGAAAGAAGTCATCGGCCGTCCGATTGCATTCGCATCGACCGGTGAACGAATCGACGCATTTGAGCAATTCCACCCCGATCGTATGGCAGGGCGAATTTTGGGCATGGGCGACATGCTCACGCTCATTGAGCAGGCCGAGCAGGCTTTTGAGAAAGAGCAAGCCGAGGAAGCCGCAGCCCGGCTTATGGGTGGCCAGTTCACCTTTGATGACTTCTTAGAACAGATGCAGGCGTTGAAGAAGATGGGCCCGCTCTCCGGTGTTCTCGGGATGATGCCGGGAATGCCAAAAGAGTTAAAGAACGCAGAAATCGGTGACGATGACCTTAAACCGGTCGAGGCGATCATCTATTCGATGACTCGCGAAGAGCGGGCGCGCCCGGAGATCATCAATGGAAGTCGCAGGGCTCGTATCGCAACAGGTTCAGGCACCTCCGTCGCAGAAGTAAACCGTCTCGTCAAACAATTCTCTGAAATGCAGAAAATGATGAAGAAGATGGGCGGAGGCGGAATCCCGGGAGGCCGTAAGGCTCGCCGCTCAGCAAAGGGCATGAAAGGCAACCCATTTGGCGGTGCCGGAATGCCCGACATGAGCGATCTTGAATCGATGCTGGGTGGTACTCAACTTCCAAATTCGAATCCATTTGGCGACCTCGGTAAACGCTGACCGAATGCGAGTATTCATCTCGTTTCGGCCTAGCGGTGGGTATCGGCATTGGGCGCCGATAGTCTGCGATGGTTCCTCATTGCCTCAGGAGACGGTTTAGACATGGCAGTTAAGTTGCGACTTACTCGTATCGGAAAGAAAAAGCAGCCTCAGTACCGCATCGTTGCGGCTGATGCCCGTTCGCCCCGTGACGGACGATTCATTGAGATTCTTGGTCATTACGACCCACGTCAGGATCCTTCAGTGCTCACCGTCGACAACGACAAGGCCGTGAAGTGGCTGTCTGAGGGTGCGCAGCCGACAGAACGTGTTTCAAAGCTTCTCGAAATTTCTGGAGCAATGGAACAGTTCAAGTCTTCAAAGGCTGGGTGAGCTGACTGATGGCAGCGCCAACCGCTGCAGCAGTTCTCGAGCACATCGTTCGCTCAATTGTCGACCAGCCCGACTTGGTGGTCGTTGAATCAAGTGACGATGGCGACCGAACCCGTCTTGACGTTCGAGTCGGTGATGGTGACCTCGGACGCGTCATTGGCCGTCGTGGTCGCACGGCTGCAAGCATTCGCACCGTGACCCGTGCTGCTGCGGCAAAAGACGGTGTCGAAGTCGACATTGAATTTCTCGACGACTGATCGTCGTCATTCTTGCGGGAGTCAACTGTGACTGACGCGAACTTGTTAGAGATTGGTCGTATCGGCCGCGCCCACGGAATTCGTGGGGAGCTATTCGTTTCATTGACCTCTGATCGTGTCGAGCGCGTTGCGGAAGGCTCATCGATCGAAGCAGGTGGAACTTGGCTCACCATCATTTCATCGAGGCCATCTGGTAATCGGTTCATCGTTCGATTTGCTGAAATCGAATCCCGTGACGATGCCGAGCGAATGACAGGAACAGTCCTGCGTGCGTATCCGCTCGATGACCCTGACGCATTATGGGTACACGAAATGATCGGGTCCAGCGTCATTGATCTCGCTGGCAGGCAGTGGGGGAAGTGCATCGCAGTTGTTGCGAACCCGGCATCAGACCTTCTCGAACTCGATACAGGTGCGCTTGTTCCCACCGTGTTCGTTGTTGAGTCAACTACCGAAGCAATCGTGATTGACCCGCCGGAAGGTTTGTTCGAACTCAACGGCGGCGAGGAACGTGAGCCATGAGGATTGACGTCTTCACGCTCTTTCCAGCAATGGTCGATGGGTTTACCAGTCAAAGCCTGCTCGGAAAAGCACGTGACGCTGGGCTAGTTGAGGTGCGATGTCACGACCCTCGTGATCACGCAACCGACGTCCATCGCACTGTTGATGATGCACCGTTTGGTGGCGGAGCTGGGATGCTGATGCGCCCAGAGCCGATCTTCGATGCAGTAGAAACCGCACAGCCTCCACGCCCGCTCCTCCTGCTATCGCCGGGCGGCCGTAAATTCGATCAGGGCTACGCCGCCGAGTTGAGTGAACTTGACGGGTTTAGCTTGCTGTGTGGGCGATACGAAGGGGTCGACCACCGAGTTCGTGAGCACTTAGTTGACGGCGAGATCAGCGTTGGCGACGTCGTGCTAGCGGGCGGTGAAGTGGCTGCGTGCCTCGTGATTGAGGCGGTTACCAGATTGTTGCCCGGGGTGATGGGGAATGAGATGGGGCCGGTTACCGAGAGTTTTGGTGGCCTCGGCCTCTTGGAGGAACCCCAATACACGAGGCCCGCTGAGTTTCGCGGCTGGGAAGTGCCCGACGTGTTGAGAAGCGGAAACCATGCGCTCATCGAGCGGTGGCGGAGGGCTCAGGCGCTGCACAGGACTCTTCGACACCGCCCAGACCTCATCGAAGCGAGAGGCGGACTTTCCATAGATGAAGCGCGCTTGTTGGAAGAGTTCCCACCCATCCCGTATCCTTTACCGGCCGACCCAGACTGAACTGGGTCACCCCGAAAGATCAGGAAGACTCATGAAGACCACCGATTTCATCGATCAGGACTCGCTGCGTACGGATATCCCCGAATTTGGCCCGGGAGACGAACTCAAAGTGCACGTCCGCGTTGTTGAGGGTGGCAAAGAGCGAATCCAGGTGTTTCAAGGCAACGTCATCTCAATCCGCGGCGGCGGTCTCCAAGAGACATACACCGTTCGTAAGCTGAGCTACGGCGTGGGGGTTGAGCGTACGTTCCCAATGCACACCCCAACCGTTGCAAAGGTTGAAGTCGTGAAGCGTGGCGATGTCCGCCGTGCGAAGTTGTATTACTTGCGTGACCGCGTCGGCAAGGCCGCTCGCGTCCGCGAAAAGCGCGAGTTCTGATCTTCCGGCTCTCAATCTGAGAGCATTCTCGACCATCGCGGTCCTCTCATTGGACAAGGCGGTGAACAATGGCGTCATCCCATCGGCGCGGGTTACTGGCCGAACGACGGGTTGCACTCAAGTACGAGCAACTTGGTTTTGTGATTCTTGATCGCAATTGGCGATGCAACGTAGGAGAACTCGACGTGGTCGCGGTGAGAGGTTCAACTCTTGCGGTGGTCGAGGTCAAATGGCGTCGCTCAAATGCATTTGGCGGAGCAATCTCGGCGGTCGGGCCGCTGAAACAATCACGCATTCGGGCAGCGACGGAAGCGTGGCTGGTTACCTGCCGGGAACAGTCCCAGCGAGCCGACCTCTCAATTCGATTTGATGTTGCTGCGGTTACGGGTGGAACGATCGAGATTTTTGAGAGGGCGTTCGAATAACTCGCTAGCCGAAGATTCCCCAGACCAGCAATGCGCCGGCAACAACGAGAGCGCTTGCGACAAAGACATAATCGCTCGGTCGGGCAGAAAATTTCCGATAGGGGTTGAAGCCCATCGCCCCAGTATGGCGGTGAACGGGTTGATGATGCACCGACTATTACCGTGGGGTCGTGAACTGGCGAGCGAAATGGTGGAGATCATGGTGCATTGCACTTGTGTCGACCGGGCTCGCCGTTGGGTCAGGCTCAATTCTGTTCGCACAAGAGTCTGACTCAGATACCGATGGCGGGGTTGTTGTTGACGAGGTGGAGACCTTGCCGTCGCTACCACTGGTTGAAGTGCCTGTGGGGTGTGAGCCATGGCAAGTGGCAGACATCGTGTTCGTTGGAGTTGTGGTCGCCCGCGACGCAAAAACAGTGCGGTTTTCTGACATCACCGTGCGCTCAGGCGATACAACTCTGATCTCACAAGGGGGAACCGTCGACATTCGCTTCGGGTACGACGCTCAGTACATGATGGAAGGCGAGACGTATCTCGTCGGTGCAGATCAACACCCTGACCTCGGCATTTTGTCCTCGAAACTGAGTCAATCACCCGTCGATTTTGCGGGGGATGAGATCGTGGG
>JAPOIQ010000301.1 GCA_029978815.1 bacterium | reverse complement strand
CTTCCCGACGCCTTCAAAGAAACTTGAGCTCTTCTCAACCACGTTGCACGACTGGGGGAGGCCTGAATACGCGACACCTAAGTGGATTCCGAGCCACGTCCATTGGGAAGATCTCGACATTGACGGCGACGAACGGGTTCTCCTGCCGACGTTCCGCATTCCGACCCTCATTCATACGCGGTCGGCCAACTCCAAATGGCTGAACGAAATTTCACACCGCCATCCGCTGTGGATTCATCCAAGCGACGCCGAGAAGCTTGGGATTGCCGAAAATGGTCTTGTGCGAATCACGACCCGAATTGGCCATTTTGTGATTTCGTCTTGGCGAACCGAAGGTATTCGACCGGGGGTCGTGGCCGCCTCGCACCATATGGGGCGCTGGCGCCTAGAAGAAGGTAAGGCTCGCTCATTTGGCGCAGGGCTCGCATCGATATCGAATGAGGGCTCCTCATGGAAACTCCGTAAGGAAAAGGGCATCGAGGCGTACGAATCGGCCGACCCCGATACGAGCCGAATCTGGTGGAATGACACAGGAGTTCACCAGAATCTCACCTTCGCTGTGCAGCCCGACCCAATTTCAGGCATGCAGTGCTGGCACCAGCGGGTGCGTGTCGGGCCTGCGCAGCCAGGCGACGAATATGGCGATGTGGTTGTAGACACCGAGAAATCACGCGAGGCCTACCTCGATTGGCTTACCAAGACCCGCCCTGCACCGGGCCCCAATGGGCTCCGTCGTCCGATGTGGTACGCCCGCCCCCTGAAGCCAGTTCCAGAGGCTTATTTGCTCTGATACGAGTCGGTTATGTCTCAATCTCGCGTCGATCACATCACCAAACTTTCTCGGTCGAGTGGTGTTCCTCTTTGGCAACAGCTGGAGTCAGAGTTACGAGGCCGACTTCAACGCGGTGAGTTTGTCGACAGATTTCCCTCTGATCGAGAACTTATGGAGGTCTACGGGGTCAGTCGCCATACGGCGCGCCACGCCGTCTCATCGCTCGGACGTGATGGGATTGTTGAACGTTCTCGCGGGATCGGCACCTCGATTAATGCGGGGCGAATCACCCAGTCGCTCGGTCATCTTTACAGCCTGTTCCAAATTGTTGAAGCTGCCGGAATCGAGCAGACAAGCGTCGTGCTCTCAATTGGCTCGACGACCGATGCGAGTACCGCTCAACAGTTCGGCCTCAACGAAGATGCACCGCTGTTTTATCTCGCTCGTTTGCGCCTTGCAGCAGGACGCCCAATTGCAGTCGACTACGCATGGCTTCCAGGGATCTACATCTCGCAGCTCGAGCGTTCCGATTTCTCTCATACGTCGTTGTACGACGAGATGGAACGTTCAACTCTCGGGAGACCCACCGCCGGCTCTGAGAGGATCTCTGCAACAGTCCCTTCTGAGGAGGTCCGGCGCCTGCTAGAAATCGACGAGCAAACAGGAGTCTTCGAACTCATTCGGCAAGGTGAGCGCTCCGGCGAGGTCATCGAATATCGCCAGACCTTCATCCGCGGCGATGACTTCACGCTGGTGACTGATTGGCAGCGTGGTCAGCGGAGTGAGATGCGTCTCGAACAGAACAAGCCGATTACAGATCCCCTCCGCTGAAGCCGTAGCCTCTCGGTATGACCAATACTTCAGCCCCCAACAACGGCCGCGAGATCGTCATCGTTGATGCAGTTCGCAGTCCAATCGGTCGCCGCAACGGCGGTTTTGCGGGAATGCACCCTGCGTCACTCCTCGGCAAGATTCAGAGCTCACTTGTCGAGCGCACAGGAATTGACCCAACAGCGATTGAGCAGGTTGTTGGCGGATGCGTCAGTCAGGTTGGCGAGCAGAGTTTTAACGTCACGCGCACTGCCTGGCTCGGAGCCGGTCTCCCAATTGAAACTGCAGCAACCACGGTTGACACTCAGTGCGGTTCAAGCCAACAGGCAACAAACCTCGCCGCTTCTCTCATTGCTTCGGGCACGGTCGATGTTGCGATGGCATGCGGTGTTGAGGTGATGAGCCGTATCCCAATTGGTATTAACTCTTCGAAGAAACTTGGCCTCGGAGTTCCAATTCCGAAGGAGTACTTCGCTCGTCTTGAGATGACCTCGCAGTTTGAGGGTGCCGAACGAATCGCCGATAAGTGGGACATCTCCCGTGACGACACCGACGCGTTCGGCTTCGAGTCACAGAACCGCGCTGCACAGGCATGGAACGAAGACCGGTTCGCAGGACAGTGGATCTCGGTTGACGCTCCAGTCCTTGATGAGGAGGGCAACCCAACTGGTGAAACGGCGGCGGTGACTCGAGACGAGGGCATTCGTGATACCTCTCTCGAGAAACTTGGACAGTTGAAACCCGTCGCACGTGAAGACGGTGTCCACACTGCCGGAAACAGCTCACAGATTTCTGATGGTGCATCAGCGGTCTTAATGATGACTGCAGAGCGCGCCGAGGCTCTTGGGCTCACGCCTCGTGCTCGCGTCGTT
>JAPOIQ010000229.1 GCA_029978815.1 bacterium | reverse complement strand
CGGCGAGGAACACGCCCTCGACTTCACCCGAGGAGCCACTGCCCCACAGGGCCTGACGGTCCTGGTCCTGGTAGTAGCGCTCGAGCATCTCGGCGAACAGCCGGTTGTTGCAGTGATCTATACGCACTCGCATACCGACCACTTTGGCGGCATCCTCGGAGTCACCTCACAGCAAGAGGTGGATGAGGGAAAGTGTCGAATAATTGCTCCAGAGGGATTTCTCCACGAAGCGATTTCAGAAAATGTCATCGCAGGGTTCGCAATGGGACGACGAGCCGCCTACCAGTTCGGCCCATTGCTGCCGCCTGGCCCAACCGGCCATGTCGACTGTGGGCTGGGTAAAGGGCTTGCCATTGCCGCACCGAGCCTGATCGCTCCAACAGAAGATATCACGTTCACCGGAGAAGAACTCAATATCGATGGGGTTCGAGTCGTGTTCCAACTGACGCCGGAGGCCGAGGCACCGGCTGAAATGAACTTCTTCTTCCCAGATTTCGGCTGGTTATGTATGGCCGAAAATTGCACACATACGATGCACAACCTTGTGCCGATTCGAGGCGCACTTGTGCGAGATTCACTTGCGTGGTCGAAATACATCGATGAGGCCATCAGTTTGTTCGCAGCCGATACGGAAGTGTTCTTCGCGTCACATCATTGGCCTCGCTGGGGCAACGCGGATATCACCGATTACCTCCGCCGGCAGCGAGATATGTATCGCTGGATCCATGACCAGACGATGCGGCTCGCGAATCATGGTTACACCCCGCTAGAGATCGCCGAGGAGCTTGAACTCCCCGAAGAATTCTCCTCCCAGGGACATACAACGGGGTATTACGGTCACCTCATTCACAATGTGAAGGCGGTTTACCAGCGCTATCTGTCGTGGTACGACGGAAACCCATCGAATCTCTGGAAATTGCCACCGACTGAGGTCGGCCAGCGTTATGTCGCTCTTGCGGGAGGGGCAGACGCAATGGTCGCTTCGGCCCAGGCATCGTTTGATGAGGGCGATTACCGCTGGGTGGTCGAGTTACTCAACCACCTCGTCTTCGCACAGCCCGAGCACGAGGCAGGTCGAGCGCTGCAGGCGGACGCGCTGGAACAGCTCGGCTATCAGAGTGAGTCCGCAACCTTTCGGAATGCATTCCTCACGGGCGCTCAAGAATTACGCAATGGAGCCCCACCGAGACGCGAAGCGATGCGGAGGGGCTTTCTCGATGCGATGACAGTTGGGCAATTGCTCGACACATTGGCGGTGCGTCTTCCATCTGACAGTGTCGGAGGCCGCAACGTTGTACTGCATCTCGAAATCAGCGACCGATCAACGGACAACTACTGGACGATCGAAATCTCGAATCGTGCGATGTCGTCGATTGGCGGATTTCGAGGAGAGCAAGATTTTTCTCTCGTCATCACCTTCGATCAACTTGTTGCGTTCTCGGCCAATGAGATCACGGTTGAGCAACTTCTCGCGACCGGAGAAGGACAGGGAGATCCAACCGCATTCGAGTTCGCCTTTGGGCACCTCGAGTCGTTTTTCTCAGGTTTCCCAATCGTCGAGCCCTAAGCGCTCCTCGCAAGAATTCACGACATTCGACGCAGCGCAATGCTCCGAGCTGCGGCGCCAATGATGAGCACGGCTGTTCCGCAGATGAGCACCTGCCACGGAAGAGCAAGCACGAGCACGATGCAACCCCCGAGTCCGAGCCACGCAATCCACCTCGGCCAGAGTCGTTCAGAGTTCTCAAGCTGCAGCGCAGAGGCATTGGTGATGGCGTAATAGGTGAGAACGGCAACTCCAGAAAGTGAAAGAGCGGAGGTAAGTGACACCGTGTGAATAAGCGCGATGACAACAGCGACGACGGCGAGTTCCGCTCGGAGGGGCAAGGCGCGCTGTGCTGAGACAGCCGAGAACCAGACCGGAAGTTCGTGGCGGCGGGCGAGCGCCAAGGTCGTTCTGGCAACACCCGGAATGAGATTCAACAGCACGCCAAAACATGCAACCCCGGCCCCGATTGCGACGAGCCAAGAAACGCCGGAGAGAGCGCTTGACTCGACGATGAAGGCAAGCGGAGCAACAAGTCCAGAGATCTCTGACGGCGATGACGAAGTCATCACGATGACAGCAATGATGAGATAGAGCACCAGTACGGCTCCAAGCGCTCTCGGGATCGCCCAAGGAATTGTTCGGTCGGGCTCAATGACCTCCTCCCCAAACGTTGCGATTCGGGCGTAGCCCGCAAATGCAAAGAACATCAGACCCGCAGCCTGCAGAATCCCATACGCATTGGTGTCGAGTGGGGAGTTCGACTGTGCAATGGAAGGTTCGAGAACCGTTGAGCTTGCCACCACGATAATGAGCGTGGCTGCGGTCACCGCAAGCACGATCCGAGTGACGAGTGCCGTTCTTGACAGCCCGCCAAGATTGATAGTCGCAATGAGTACGACGGCGACTGTTGCCGCTGTCGACGCACGTTCAGGCCAGATGTAATTCCCTGCGGTGAGGGCCATGGCAGCGCAACTCGCAGTTTTTCCGACGATGAATCCCCACCCAGCGACATGACCCCAAAATGGTGAGAGGCGCTCTCGTGCGTACACGTAGGTTCCACCGCTTTCTGGGTGTTGCGCGGCGAGTTGAGCCGACGATGTTGCATTGCACATTGCAACGATGCCGGCAATGACCAGACTGAGAATTATCCATGAACCGGCTGCGGCTGCAGCAGGTGCCCAGATCGTGAATACTCCCGCGCCCACCATCGATCCGACACCGACAACAACGGCGTCGGCTGGAGTCAGCTGTCGACGTAAGGCTGCTGCAGTCATCCAAACATGTTGCGGCAGTAATCGCCGATGTGGTGATGAATGCTGACCGCTCGCGCCATGGTATGCCAGCGTGCAATGAAACCGTGGACAACACCAGGAACAGCGAGGTAATCGGCCGATGTGCCTGCGTCGGCAAGCCTCGAGGCGTAAAGAGCGCCTTCATCCCTCAGGGGATCGAATTCGGCAGTGATGGTGAGACTTGGCGCAACACCTGCAAGTGACTCTGCTCGAGCAGGGACTGCGTACGGATGTTCTTCGCCACCGTTTGCGAGGTAGTGGCCCCAGAACCAACGCATATCGGCTGCGGTCAGAAAGTAGCCACTTGCGTTTTCTGTCATCGAGGGGTACCGGTCTTGTTCGGTATCAACACACGGGTAGCACAAGACCTGTGCGACGAGGTGAAGCCCTTCATCGCGGGCCCGTAATGCAACACCGGCGGCGAGGTTTGCCCCCGCTGAGTCACCAAGCACGATGATGCGCTCAGGATCACCACCAATGGTTGAGGCGTTGCGGCTGACCCATTCGGTCACCGCCCAGCAATCATCGTGTTGGACAGGGAAGGGAT